>NZ_JBHIRW010000002.1:0-123034 GCF_042197445.1 Bartonella sp. AA1HLJMS
AAAGAGATTACCAATGAAATTACCACTGCTCAGGCTGACGCCTTGTTGTGGGATAAGTCTAAAGGTGCGTTTGTAGCGACGCATGGTGAAGAGAATGCAAGCAGCAAGATAACATCGCTTTCCAATGGATCTATAACTAAAGGCTCAAGTGATGCCGTAGCGGGTAACCAGCTATATGCACTAGGGAGCGGTGTTGCGAAGTCTTTAGGTGGTGGCGCTGAATATAAGGAAGGTCAATGGAGTGCTCCAAGCTTCAAAGTTAAGATCGTCAAAGAAGATGGCAGTGCTGTTGAAGAGCAAAGTTATGATGATGTTGCCAAAGCGTTTGCTGGTGTAGGGGCTTCATTCACGAATATTCACAAAGAGCTTCAGAATGAGATTAATAAAGTTGTAGGAGATAGTCTTGTTAAGCAGGATGATGCTACGAAGGTAATCAAGATAGGTGATGAAAAAGAGGGTAGTGCAATCACAATTTCAAACATGAATGGTGATGCACGTAGTCTCTCTGGCGTGAAAGCTGGAACACTTTCTGAAGGCTCGACGGAAGCAGTGAATGGTTCTCAGCTTTATTCCTTGAATCAGACGCTGGCGATGTATTTAGGAGGAGGAGCTAGCTATGAAGGTGGCGAATGGAGTGCTCCAAGTTTCAAAGTTAAGATCGTCAAAGAAGATGGTAGTGCCGTTGAAGAGCAGAGCTATGATGATGTTGCGTCTGCCTTTGCTGGTGTTGGTGATTCATTCACGAATATTCATAAAGAGCTTCAGAATGAGATTAATAAAGTTGTAGGAGATAGTCTTGTTAAGCAGGATGATGCTACGAAGGTAATCAAGATAGGTGGTGAAAAAGAGGGTAGTGCAATCACAATTGCAAACATGAATGGTGATACACGTAGTCTCTCTGGCGTGAAAGCTGGAACACTTTCTGAAGGCTCGACGGAAGCGGTGAATGGTTCTCAGCTTTATTCCTTGCATCAGACGCTAGCGATGTATTTAGGAGGAGGAGCTAGCTATGAAGGTGGCGAATGGAGGGCTCCGGAATTCAAGGTTGCGCAATTCAATTCTGATGGTAGTTCGTCAGAAAAGCAGATCTATCATGATGTAGCAGGAGCTTTTGATGGTGTCAGTGACGGTATGACGAGTATCAACGAGCGTATTCATGATGTTGAGAAGAATGTGGCGAGCAATGGTTTGAATTGGAATGAAAAAGAAGGTGCGTATGATGCGAAGCATGATGGTAAGTCGAGTAAGATTACGAATGTATTGGATGGTAAGATAGAAGAAGGCTCGCAAGAAGTTGTTAATGGTGGTCAGCTTTGGAGCACGAATGAGAGGGTAAAAGAGGTTGAAGACAAAGTAGATACGATAGATCAACATGTGAAAGATATTGAAGTAGCCGTAACAGATGGCGTTGTTAACTATGATAAAGATAGTGATGGGAAAAAGACCAATAGTATTACGTTAGTAGGAGGCAATGACAGCGAACCTGTTATGATAGACAATGTAGCGGCAGGCAAGATTGAAACAGGTTCTCAGCAAGCTGTTAATGGCGGTCAGTTGCATGATTATACTGAAGAGCAGATGAAGATAGTTCTTGAAGATGCCAATAAGTATACGGATGAGAAAGTTAGTGGTCTTGTCAATGATGGTGTTAACGAGTCGAAATCCTATACGGATATGAAGTTTGAGACATTGAATTATGCTATTCAGGATGTTCGGAAAGAAGCAAGACAAGCTGCTGCTATTGGTCTAGCGGTGTCCAACTTACGTTACTATGATATACCAGGATCTTTAAGTGTTTCATTTGGGAGTGGTTTATGGCGCAGTCAATCTGCACTTGCTATTGGTGCTGGTTATACATCTGAAGATGGAAATATTCGCTCGAATGTATCTGTGACAAGTGCTGGAGGTCATTGGGGAATAGGCGCTGGAATTACTCTGAGGTTGAGATGATAATAGAAAAAATGGCTGTTATTGTAAAAACGAGAAGTATGTTAGTAAAGGTTCTGCTGTTTGCTCTTGCCTTAATAGGCAAGAGCGAAAGCTTTGCCAACGAGAACAATAATATTTATACAGTGCATCCACCGCACTTATCGATACCTAAGGGAGAACCTGGCGAAACACGTCGAATTATTATGCAGTTTTATGATTGGACTTTGATTTGTGACGAAAAACAAAAGCTTAAACATAAGCAAGGTATATGTAATGTAACACAGACGGTTCATGATCAAGAAGGAAATACCATTTTTAGTTGGTCTCTTGTTTCTACGACAAGTGGTCAAGCAGTGATGCTTTTTCGAACATTGCCAAATTCTGATATAAATGTTCCGATTCAAATGTTTGTAAAAGATGTTAAAAAACCTGTTCTTATTAATTATACGCAATGTAATGAAACGGTTTGTTTGGCACAATCACCTGTAGGGCCGGTTTTGACTAAACAAATAGAGCAGAACAATAAGGTACGTATTTCCTATAAAACTAAAGAAGGTAAGGTATTTTCTTTTACTGTACCATTTAAAGGGTTAAATGCAGCACTTAATTCTTTCCGTCCTTAGAATCCATCGAGTATTTTTAACAAGAGTCATTTTTCCATAAATTGTTGTATTATATTTCTGAGTGTAAATTATAAGGTCAAATAAGTAAGAAGTTTTATATAATATGATATCGAGGTGATTTGTTGGAAAGAGTGAGAGTTTTATGAATATAAAGTCACAGTAAGTTCTTTATATGTAATAGAAAATCAAGTTAGTGTTTCCCGTAATGCTTAAAGAATGATTTCGTTAGTTATTAAAAGTAAAAAAGATGAGAAATACTCGATTTATTCCTTACAATAATGAGTAGACTAAATTCTTTTTTTAAGCTTCAAATGGATTTTTAAAGCGGTCTGATTATGCATTAATATTTTTCAGATAAATTTATAATTCTAGAGATTTTTTTGAATGATGGTTTTTATTGGTATTCACAAAATAACAGCTATTGTAATTGCATTTTGTGGTACTACAGAACTTTTATTCCAGCATAATCAAAGCCATTTCATCGCATATAACAGACGAAGCTCGTGTGTGGATAACGAGATTAAAAAAATTTTTTCTTATAAACCGTACTAATGTATAGGTTGTTGTAACCTTAAGAGTCAGCAAATAGTATGATAGTGTAGGTTTGTTACAATAGAGGTGTGCTCCGTGTGAATGGTATCAAGAAAAGAGCATAATTTATAAAAATTGATGTGAACGTAAACGATTAATTTATAGTTTTAAGTTCATAAAGAGATGCATGATTTCACGGAAACAACCGAAAGATTATACAAAAATCTGAATGATGTTAGTGTAGAAAATTTTAATGATAGAAAAAGAAAGAATGATTTCTTGTATATATCATTTGATGCTGCATTATTGCTTTATTTAGGAATGAGCAGAAGAGTTTTCGCGTTTATTTATTGGGGGAACGCTCAAGGGATAAGGGACATGACCCCGTTAAATTATGGTTCAAAAGAGTTAAAGCGAGGAGAAATATACGATACCAAAGCAGATCAGTTGTATGATCAGTGCGGCAGTAATACAAATAATCTTTCTGCATTGTCACGAACAGAGGCATACTCTGTCCTTGTTGATATAAAGAGACAACAGAGAAAAAAACATTATGAACAGAAACAGGTTTTTGTTCAATCTGAGACAGCTTTTGAGTTTCATAATCAGATAATGATAGGTACTCAAAAAACAAAAAAACTCAAAGCACCTTTTCTTCGACGGTTCCATCCAGTAAAATCTCCACCTCTTTATGCGGCACTTGATCTCGGAACAAATAATTGTCGTCTTCTTATCGCATCTCCCAGTAAACCTGGATATTTTCGTGTTGTTGATGCTTTTTCTCGTATTGTACGATTGGGAGAAGGTTTAATAAATAACGGTTTTCTTAATACACAAGCTATGGATCGTGCGATTGAAGCATTAAAGATTTGTCATTTAAAGCTAAAACAAAGGCATATTAAGCGTTATCGCTTGATTGCAACGGAAGCTTGTCGTTCTGCAGAAAATGGTAGACATTTTATTCAGCGTGTTTTGGAGGAGACAGGTCTTGAATTGGAAATTGTTGATCGGCAAACAGAAGCGCGTTTTGCTGTTACAGGGTGTAGTACACTTGTTGAACCAAATACTGACGCAATTGTGCTTTTTGATATCGGAGGAGGATCATCAGAAATTGTGCTACTGGATGTTTCTCAAAAGCGTTCTTTTCGTTTAGCTCGACAAATTATCGCTTGGACTTCTCTTCCTGTTGGTGTTGTTACGCTTGCTGAACGTTTTGGAGGGAATGATATTAGCTTAGACGATTTTGAAAAAATGAAAAGCTATGTGCGAGGGTTATTAAATAATTTTTCAGATCGTCATAAATTAGGAGAGTTAGCACAAGGTTCGAAGTTTCATCTTTTGGGAACCTCCGGTACGGTTACGACTTTAGCAGGAATGTATCTTAATTTAGAGCGTTATGATAGGAAAAAAGTGGATGGCATTTGGATGAATGATGCAGACATTACACTTATGACACAACGCCTATTATCATGGGATATAGAAAAACGTGTCATAAGTCCTTTTATTGGACGCGAGAGAGCAGATTTAGTTTTAGCTGGTTGTGCAATTTTAGATGTTATTCGGGAAGTTTGGCCAAGTCAGCGTTTAAGAGTTGCTGATCGTGGATTAAGGGAAGGAATTTTGATAGAGCTGATGTTACGCGATGGAGTATGGTGTCGTCATAGAAAGAGCAGAGATTTCAAGCGTTAGAGAATTAAATATGGAGACAATGAATAACGATGAAAAAAACAACAAAAACACCAAGAGGTGGCTATGGAGGTTCAGGGTCACATGAATTATATCAGCGCGTAAAAAAGAAAGCAGGAACCATTAAAGCTTCATCACGACGATGGTTAGAGAGGCATCTGAATGATCCTTATGTCCATCAATCAAAAGTAGATGGTTATCGTTCGCGTGCGGCTTATAAACTCATTGAAATTAATGAGCGCTATAGGTTTTTGAAAAAAGGTCAAAAGGTTATTGATCTAGGAGCAGCACCTGGGGGCTGGTGTCAGGTGGTTGAGCGTATAGTAGGGTCAAGTGATGAGGATCCTAGCGTTATTGGTATTGATTATTTACATGTTGATCCATTACCTAGAGTTGCCATGTTGGAAATGGATTTTTTGCATACAGATGCACCGCAGAAATTAATTGAAACTTTAGGGACAAAACCGGATGTGGTTCTTTCTGATATGGCAGCGCCAACAACAGGTCATCGTCAGACGGATCATTTAAGAACGATTTATTTATGTGAAGTTGCGGCTGATTTTGCTCTTTCGGTTCTTAAGCCTGGGGGACATTTTTTAGCAAAGGCTTTTCAAGGAGGAGCAGAAAACACTCTTCTTACGATACTAAAACAGCATTTTAAAAAAGTCTATCATGTTAAACCACCCGCAAGCCGATCAGAATCAGTAGAGCTTTATCTTCTAGCACTTGAATTTAAGGGAAAAACAAAAATACAAGAATAGCGCCTTCTTTTAAGAAGACTTAACTTTACTTAACCTATTTAGATGTGATGATTTTTTTCTCAAAGAGTTATCGGCGATAGTGACAGTTTTTCTGTTATCAATGATGAAAAACTGGTAAAATTAATGTATTGCCTATAGAGGTAAAGAGATTGATTCCTCAGTGAGTGTTTCCAATGAAATTTCTTGATCAAGCTAAAGTTTATATTCGTTCTGGTAATGGAGGTTCTGGAGCAGTATCATTTCGTCGTGAAAAATTCATAGAATTTGGGGGGCCTGATGGAGGGAATGGAGGACGGGGTGGTGATGTTTGGGCTCTTGTTGTTGATGGGCTTAACACGCTGATTGATTATCGCTACCAACAGCATTTTAAAGCAAAAACAGGGGGGCATGGCAAGGGGCGTAATATGACGGGTGAGAAGGGTAATGATGTCATCCTTAAAGTTCCGGTTGGGACGCAAATTTTTGAAGAAGATAATACAACGTTAATCTGTGATTTAACGGAAGTGGGACAGCGCTATCGCCTTGCAAAAGGAGGGAATGGCGGTTTTGGCAATCTTCACTTTACAACATCGACAAATCAGGCACCGCGTCGTGCAAATCCAGGTTTGGCTGGAGAAGAGCGTGCAATATGGCTTCGTTTGAAGTTAATTGCTGATGCGGGGCTTGTTGGTTTACCAAATGCTGGAAAATCAACTTTTTTAGCTTCTGTAACGGCTGCAAAACCAAAAGTTGCAGATTATCCTTTTACCACTCTACATCCTCATCTTGGTGTTGTACGTATTGATGGTCGTGAATTTGTTTTGGCTGATATTCCAGGATTAATTGAAGGAGCGCATGAAGGTGTGGGAATTGGAGATCGTTTTTTAGGACATGTGGAACGTTGTCGCGTACTGCTTCATCTAATTTCTTCTCAAGAAGAAGATGTTGCAAAAGCATATCAAATTGTGCGTCATGAACTTGAGGCATATGGAAATAATCTAAGTGATAAAACTGAAATTGTTGCTTTAAGCCAGATAGATACGCTAACGATTGAAGAGCGTGAAGCTAAACGGGAAGCTTTGCAAAAAGTAACGGATCAACCTGTTATGATGTTTTCTGCGGTTAGCCGCGAAGGTTTAGAAAATGTGCTGCGTGCTGGTGCACATATTATTGAAATGTCACGCAAAGAGGAGATCAGTGGGGATAGCAAGGTTGATTGAGATGGCTGTTGGATCGCAAAAACTTACACACTATAAACGTATTGTGGTCAAGATTGGATCTGCCCTTTTGGTTGATCCTCAGGCAGGTTTACGGGTTGAGTGGCTTAAAAGCTTGATCAATGATGTTGTTGAATTGCATAAAAAAGGCGTAGAGATATTATTGGTGTCTTCAGGCGCTATTGCTTTAGGAAGGACATTGCTACAGCTTCCTAAGGGGACTTTGAAATTGGAAGAAAGTCAGGCATGTGCTGCTTTGGGGCAAATTGAGTTAGCAAAAACCTATGGTGATGCGCTTGCTCAACATGGGCTCAAAACAGGCCAAATTTTGCTCACTTTATTTGATACGGAGGAGCGAAGGCGTTATCTCAATGCACGTGCAACGATTGAGATGCTTTTATATTTGGGAGCTGTGCCTGTTATTAATGAGAATGATACTGTTGCAACAACTGAAATTCGTTATGGTGATAATGATCGTTTAGCTGCACGTGTGGCAACAATGGTGAGGGCAGATCTTTTAATACTTTTATCCGATATTGATGGTCTTTATACAAAGTCTCCCCATAGTGATCCTACGGCTGAATTTATACCTTTTGTTGCATCCATTACGCATGATATCGAAAAAATGGCAGATGTTGCTGCTTCAGAGTTTTCACGGGGAGGAATGAAGACTAAGCTTGAAGCCGGAAAAATAGCTAATGCTGCTGGAACGGCGATGATTATCACCTCAGGCAAGCGTATGAATCCCCTTGCTGCAATTGACAAAGGTGAACGCAAGAGTTTTTTTGCGGCAAGTAAGAAATCTGTCAATGCTTGGAAAACATGGATTTCTGGTCATTTAGATCCATCTGGTGTTTTGACGATTGATCAAGGAGCCATTAGGGCTCTTGAATCAGGAAAATCATTATTAGCTGCAGGGGTTATTGGCGTTGAGGGAAATTTCCAGCGTGGGGATACGGTTGCAATTATTGGTACAGATGGAGTTGAGATTGCGCGTGGACTTGTAAGCTATGACAAAGATGAGGCTGTACGCATTATAGGACATAAAAGTAAAGAAATCGAAGCTATTCTTGGGTATGAGGCGCGCTCTGCTATGGTGCATCGTAATGATATGATTGTACGTTGCTTGACCAATACTGTTTAAAAAAGTTACTTTTGTTTTTATTGTTTTGGCAGAGTGGATGTTACGATGACTTTAGAAGAACAAATGAAAGATATGGGACAAAAAGCACGCTATGCCGCTGCAGCGTTGGCCGTTGCTTCTTCTGAGCAAAAGAACAATGCATTAGAAATGATCGCTTTAAGTCTAGAGGCTCAGTCAGATGAAATTTTACGGGCGAATTGTCAAGATTTAGAGAATGCTGCTCAGAATAATTTGAAAGCTGCAATGATTGATCGGCTAAAATTAGATGATTTGCGTTTACGTGCAATGATAGATAGTGTTCGCCAAGTTACTCGTTTATCTGATCCTGTTGGGCAAGTGATGGATGAATGGACGCGTCCAAATGGGCTTCATATAAGTCGTGTACGAACACCTCTTGGTGTGATTGGCATTATTTATGAAAGTCGTCCAAATGTTACAGTTGATGCGAGTGCTTTGTGCTTAAAAGCTGGCAATGCTGCGATTTTGCGCGGTGGTTCGGATAGCTTTCATTCTTCTCATGCTCTTCATTTAGCTTTGGTACAAGGTTTAGAGCGCTCTGGTTTACCTAAAGATGCCATCCAAATGGTTGGAACGACAGATCGTGCTGCCGTTGGGGAAATGCTCAAAGGATTGGATGGAGCGATTGATGTGATCGTACCACGTGGTGGAAAGAGCCTTGTTGCCCGCGTTCAGTCTGATGCACGTGTTCCAATTTTTGCTCATTTGGAGGGACTTTGTCATATTTATATTGATAAATCGGCAGATTTAGATATGGCACGCAATATTGTTTTAAATGCAAAGCTGCGGCGAACAGGGATATGCGGTGCTGTTGAGACAGTTCTCATTGACGGCCAAGCATTAAAAAAATTTCTTCCTGTTTTAACTGCTTTACAGGAAAAGGGGTGTGAAATTCGTGCCACAGAAGATATTGTTTTTCTTATGCCAGATGTCAAATTAGCTTCTGAAGAAGATTGGTCGCATGAATATCTTGATGCTATTCTTTCTGTTAAAACGGTTGAGGGTGTTGAGGGAGCCATTTCTCATATCAAGCGTTATTCATCAGGACATACGGAATCGATTATTGCTGAGGATTTAGAAGTGGTGAAGAATTTTTTTAATCATTTAGATTCAGCTATTTTATTACACAATGCATCTACACAATTTGCTGATGGAGGTGAATTTGGTTTTGGAATGGAAATTGGTATCGCAACAGGAAAAATGCATGCACGTGGTCCCATAGGTGTTGAACAGCTAACATCATTTCAATATCACGTTAAAGGAAATGGTCAGGTTAGAGCTTGAGAACACCATTTTTTCCATGGAAAAATTGTATGCCACATGTTGAAAGATCTAATGTTGTGGGTCTTTTTGGTGGTTCCTTTAATCCACCGCATGCGGGGCATCTTCTTGTTGCAAAAATTGCCATTCGGCGTTTGCATCTTGATCAGTTATGGTGGATGATCTCTCCAGGAAATCCTTTAAAGGATTGTACACAGTTACCCTCTTTAGAGGAGAGAATGCAATTAAGTTTTAAACTTATTGACCATCCAAAAATTCGCTTAACAGGTTTTGAACAGGCTATAGGGAGCAAAGTATCAGTAGATACGATTTTTCATATTCTTACTCATTACAGTGGCGTAAATTTTGTATGGATTATGGGGGCAGATAGTTTTGCGACGATACATCATTGGTATCGATGGCATGATATCGTCTCTATGCTTCCTATTGCGATTATTGATCGTCCTTTAGGCAATCGGTCAGCACTTTCCTCTCCTATGGCACATATTTATCGCCGTTTTCGTTTGGATGAGAGAGAAAGTAAGCGATTACCTTTTATCAAGCCACCAGTTTGGACTTATTTGCATGGACCTTTATCTTTTCAATCTTCAACAAACCTTCGTTTGAAGAAGAATGATTTTTCTTGAACATTTCATAAGATTCTGCTTCTCTTTAGAGAAGTCTCTTTTTTAGATTCCACAACGATAAGAAAGGATATTGATCTGAAAAACGTTGCACACAAACACTCTTACGATATTATGCCTTCAAAAGAAAAAAAAGTTTTTTCTGTTAGTGAGAGTCTTGAAGTTATTCTCAAGAGTTTAGAAGATACAAAAGCAGAAGATATTGTTGCTATTGATATTCGAGGGAAGTCATCTTTGGCTGATTATATGGTCATAGCTTCAGCAAATTCGCAGCGTCATGTATCGTCTGTTGCTGATCATTTATTGCATACTTGGAAAGATAGTGGGCAGGGGCTTGCGCGTGTAGAAGGGCTTGCTGGAGGTGACTGGGTATTGATTGATACAGGTGATATTATCGTTCATCTTTTTCGTCCAGAAATTCGTCTTTTTTATAATTTAGAAAAAATATGGATGACGCCGGATTTAAACGATACGGCTTTGCTTCTCTTCGGAGATCATTAAAATGCAAATTTCTATTTTTGCGGTTGGTCGTATGAAAAGTGGGGCGGAGCAAAAATTAGTTCAGCATTATTTGGATCGTTTTTCTAAAATTTCTGGAGATGTAGGCTTTCATTTAAAAAAGTTACAAGAGATACCAGAAAGTCGTGCTCAAACAGTTTATCAACGTATGGAGGAAGAGGGGAGAAAACTTATTGAATTTTTACCTGAAAAATGTCGATTAATTGTGTTAGATGAGCGTGGAGAATCGATTTCGTCAATTTCTTTTTCTGAAAAATTGAGGTGTTATCGTGATGAGGGCATTCGAGATGTCGTCATTGCTTTGGGAGGACCTGATGGGCATAATGAACAAATAAGGAAGCGTGCTGATTTTCTTTTATCTTTTGGTTTGATGACGTGGCCACATCAAATTGCACGTATTCTTCTTACAGAACAACTTTACCGCGCTGTAACAATTGAAAATTATCATCCGTATCATCGTTTTTAATATTTTTGTTCAATTTTTAGCACTTATTTATATGTTTATTAATATTGTTTTAGCTGACACCATTTAAAGCATCTCTAATGTATACGATGAGGTGTCATGGTTTTTGCAAATGAAAAAGCTTCTTCATAGAAAGATGCTATATTTATATGAGGAGTGCGTCATATTTGTCATTCTGCTCTTGAGTATATTTTTTTGCTTTTCTGTATCGCATGCGGAAGATACAATGAGGAGTACGGAAGTCCATAAAGAATTAGGAGAAATTCGCCAAAATATTACACTTTCGCGTGAGCGTGTTGCTTTTCTTATGCATCAAGTTGAGCATTTAAAAAAAGATCAACGTGTTTTGAGTGATGCACTCATAAAGGCGGCTAAAGAAGAACGTATAGTAGCAGATGATATTGCTAAAAGGGAAGAAAAGCTTAAAAAAATGATAGAAAAGCGGGTACAAGTCTATCAAAGTTTAAAAAATCGTCGTGCTGAATTTGCGGAAGTTCTTGCAATTTTGGAGCGTATGGGATTGAATCCGCCTCCTGCTCTTATGATACAGCCAGAGGACGCATTGGCTTCTATACGTAGTTCTGTTTTATTAGGTACTGTTATTCCTCAGATGCAAGAGAAAACGCGAGATTTAACAGAAAAACTCAAGGAGTTGACCAATTTGAGTAATTCCATTACTACGGAATATAAGGCATTAAAGACAAAACTGCAAAATCAAGCAGAGCAGCGAAAACGTCTAGAGCTTTTATTAGACCAAAAAAACAAACTACAAAAAAAATCAGAAAAAGAACTTACAGAACAGCAACAAAAAAATATTGCTCTTGCTAAAAAAGCGCAGTCTTTGGAAGAATTGATTTTAGAGCTCGACCGCCAGTCAAAATTTAGCTCTGATGCATCAGTACAGGTACGGAAAAGTTTGCAATTGTTAGAACAGTCCAATTTTGAAAGCCGAAAAGGTTCTTTACTTTTTCCTGTTTCAGGAAAAAGAATACGTCATTCTAATAAAAGTTCGCAGATTACGCGCTTTGGTGAAACGATAGAAACAGAGTCAGGAGCTGTTGTTATATCACCTGTAGATGCTTTTGTTGCTTTTGCTGGGCCATTTCGTTCTTACGGACATTTAATCATTCTCAATGTTGGAAATGGTTATCATATCATTCTTACTGGAATGTCGAGAATTAATGTAAAACAGGGGCAGTTTGTTCTTTCAGGTGAGCCTCTGGGTATAATGGAGATGCAATTTATTTCAAACAGTGTTGCATTGGATATAGGAAAAACTTCTCCAATGCTTTACATTGAGTTTAGAAAGCAGGGAAAACCTGTAAATCCAACTCCTTGGTGGCAGACTGAAAAAATAAGAAGGAGCCAAAATGATTCGTAAAGTTATTCTTTTGGTCGCTGGGGTATTGCTCGGCGCCTGTTCAATGATTATGGTGCAGTCTGTTGCTGCGAATAATGAAGATAATGCATATAAAAAGCTAGCTATATTTGGCGATGTTTTTGAGCGTGTGCGTATGCAATACGTTACAGTTCCAGATGATAAAAAGCTTATTGAAAACGCTATCAATGGCATGCTCACATCACTGGACCCTCATTCATCTTATTTGAATGCTGAAGAAGCCAAGGATATGCGGGATTCTACGAAAGGAGAGTTCGGAGGTCTTGGTATTGAGGTCACTATGGAAAAAAACTTAATTAAAGTTGTTTCACCAATGGATGATACTCCCGCTTCAAAAGCAGGTATTCTAGCAGGAGACCTTATTTCAAAAATTGATGATGTACAAACGAATGGTCAAACATTGAATGAAGCTGTTAATAAGATGCGAGGTGCTCCTGGAACACCAATTACCTTAACAATTATTCGTTCTGGCGTTGATAAGCCATTTGAAGTGAAGATTGTTCGTGATATTATCAAAGTAAAAGCGGTGAAATATCGGGTTGAGGGTGATATTGGATATTTAAGAGTTATCCAGTTTTCTGAACAGACATTAAATAATCTTCTAGCGGCAATTAAAGATATCCAATCTAAAATTCCTGAAGATAAGCTAAAAGGTTACGTCCTTGATTTGCGGCTTAATCCGGGTGGGCTTTTAGATCAAGCTGTTAATGTTTCGAGTGCTTTTCTCAATAAGGGTGAAATTGTGTCGACTCGTGGGCGCAAAAAGAGTGATGTGACAAGATTTGATGCGAAGCCAGGTGATGTCATCAATGGAAAACCGCTCATTGTTCTTATTAATGGTGGTTCAGCAAGTGCTTCTGAAATTGTTGCGGGTGCATTGCAAGATCATCGTCGTGCAACAATTTTAGGGACGCAGTCTTTTGGTAAAGGATCTGTTCAAACAATTATTCCTTTGGGTGAAAATGGGGCTTTACGCTTAACAACAGCACTTTATTACACGCCATCAGGCACTTCTATTCAAGGAACAGGGATTACGCCTGATATTATTGTAGAGCAACCACTCCCTGAAAAATATAAAGGTTATGATGTAAAAGTTGGTGAGTCTGCATTAAAAGGACATATCAAAGGAAAAAGAGAAAGTAATAAAGGATCTGGTTCAGCTGCTTTTGTTCCCAAAGACCCTAAAGATGATATTCAATTGAATGAGGCCTATAAACTGTTACGAGGTGAAATGTCAAATGCAGCATTTCCACCAGATCCCAATAAGGATGTATTAAAGTGAGAATTGATATCTATAGCTTGCGATTTTGAGGAATATTAAATGGATGCAGGTATTAATTTGAAGATTCTTCCATATCGCAAATGTGTTGGGATTGTTATTTTTAATCATGAGGGTAAAGTGTGGGTTGGGCGTCGTTTAATGATGCCCATTCATGCAGATATTGAAATATCTCATCGTTGGCAGCTTCCTCAAGGAGGGATTGATGAAAATGAAAAACCATTAGATGCAGCATATCGTGAACTTTATGAAGAAACGGGTATTCGATCTGTGAAGTTGATTAAAGAAGCACAAAATTGGTTCCATTATGATTTTCCACAAGAACTTATTGGGTGCACATTAACAAATAAATATCGTGGGCAAATACAAAAATGGTTTGCTTTCCAGTTTACAGGAAAGCTTTCTGAAATTGCGATTAATCCGCCACCAGATGGCAATAAAGCGGAATTCGATCAATGGAAATGGATTGATCTAGAAACCCTTCCGTTGATTGCTGTTTCTTTTAAAAAGCACGTTTATACGAAAGTTGTCAGCGAATTTCGAGGTAGCCTTAGACCATTATAAAAGCTATATGATTACGAGAAAGCTTTTTTTATTAAGATGCTTTATATTATAATAAATAATAAACATGTTTATCTTTTATGTAAAGAACAGGAATATAAAATGAAAAAGTTATTTAATTTACTTATAGTTTTTACTCTCTTGAGTATTTCATCTGTTGCATTTGCAACAAGTTCAAAGCCTCCTGCATCAAAAGATGCGGCAGCGACATTGCCAAATGGAGCTTCTTCTTTGACTGAAACCTACGGTTTGTGGACTATTAACTGTGGTATACAAGAAGGGAAAAGAATTTGTTTTATGCACCGTCAAGAAGTGAATGAGCAGGGGCGTGTTGTTGTGGCTATGGGCCTTACTCTCGATGCTGAGGGTGTTGTATCTGGTAATTTAACAGTTCCTTTTGGCATTTTGGTTTCTAAGCCTGTTCGTTTACAAGTTGATGAGGGAAAAGCTGTTATCGAAACCGGTATCCGGACTTGTGTACCAGCAGGTTGTGTGGTTCCTGTCGTTTTTGACAAAAATCACGTAGCAGCTTTACGTTCTGGAAAACAGTTAAAGTTGGCAATGACAATTGCTGCTGCAGGTGAACCAGCTTTGAATGATTTATTTGTTCAGCTAGATGGTTTTAGTAGTGCTCTTAATCGTTTGACTGCTTTGCAGAAATAATTTTAGAACTAGAAGCGGCCTTTAAAAGGCCGTTTTTAGTTTGTTTGTTTTTTTATAATTAATAATTAAAACGATGAGATTTAAGATTAATCCTATAAGGGATATTCAGATTTTTTGCCGTTTCTTCTATTTTATGTGCTATTTTTAATTTTGATATTTGTTTTCTAACTGCATCGTCATTAAATAGAGAGATGAAGAATTTAGATGTCTGGTTTTTATTCAAGAAAAAAGAGTATTGAAATATAAAACCATTTTTTGATACACAGACCTGCTTTAATGAAGGTTTTCTATACGCTCTTCTGTTTCCTTGATTGAAAGGGATGACGCATGATTTATGCATTGCTTCGAACGATTGATTTGATTTTTGAGATTTATATTGATATTTTAATCGCTAGTGTCATTTTTTCTTGGCTTTATGTCTTTAATATCATAAATTCACGCAATCGCTTTGTTGTTTTGATAGGAAGCTTTCTATATCGTTTTACAAATCCCGTTCTAAGCCGTATCCGGAAAATTTTACCAAATTTGGGAACGATTGATATTTCACCTATTGTAGTGTTCATTATTATTTATTTTATTCGTGTTTTCATGTGGCGCGTTTACGCAAACATATATGTATAGAAATATTACTTGAGGCGAATACATGTTTTATCAAGTTGATAAAAATAACTTGATTTTGTTTGTATATCTCATTCCCAAATCATCCGTTGACAAAATAATAGGGATTGAATGTAGGGATGGTGAAAAACAATATCTGGTTATACGCCTTCGTGCTGTTCCTGAAGATGGAAAAGCGAATAAAGCTCTCATTAAATTTCTTGCGAAGCAGTGGAAGATTTCAGCTTCTTCTATTTCTCTGAAAAGCGGCGCAACATCTCGCTACAAACAACTTTACTTTTCGACACATTTAGAAGAATTACAGCAGATATGGCAATCCTTTAGAGATTGCATCTCGTAGAAAAAATAAAGAATAAAGCCTATTTTTAAATAGGCTTTATTTTATTAAAATCGTTATATTTTTTTATTGCGTTCAACAGCTTGCTTAATTAATTCATGAGCAAAGTTTTTATCACGCCACCCTTCAATTTTGGCCCATTTCCCAGGTTCCAAATCTTTATAATGCTTGAAGAAATGTTCGATTTGTTTAAGTGTAATCTCAGGCAAGTCTGTGTAGTCATGAATATTGATATAGCGTTTTGTTAATTTTGTAGTGGGAATGGCAATAATTTTTTCATCTTTACCACCATCATCTTCCATCATTAGAGCTCCGATGGGGCGAACATTGATAACACAACCAGGCATAAGTGGACGGGTATTACAGATAAGGACATCAATAGGATCACCATCATCTGAAAGCGTATGAGGGACAAAACCGTAATTTCCAGGATAAACCATTGATGTATGAAGAAAACGGTCAACAAATAATGCACCCGACTTTTTATCCATCTCATATTTTATTGGTTGACCACCAAGGGAGACTTCCACAATAACGTTAATATCTTCTGGTGGATTTTTGCCTACGGGTATTTCCTTAATATTCATAGAGACATCCTTTCTGGAATATAGTGAGGCTCAATACAATTAAATATTTTACCAAAGAGATTATGAAATTAACTTGAAATTGATGTACGTGTTTTTTCAAAACGTTTACGTTCATTAGGATCAAGATAGAGTTTGCGGAGACGAATATTTTTAGGGGTTACTTCCACAAGTTCATCATCTTGTATCCACGATAAGGCGCGTTCTAATGTCATTTTAATGGGAGGCGTTAACTTTACGGCCTCATCTTTTCCAGAAGCGCGCATATTGGTGAGTTTTTTCCCTTTTAAGACATTGACTTCTAAGTCATTATCTCGTGAGTGGATGCCAATAATCATACCTTGATAGACTTTCACACCCGCATCGATGATCATAGGTCCACGATCTTCAAGATTAAAAAGAGCATAAGCGACAGATTCACCGTTGTCATTTGAAATCATAACACCATTAACACGACCAGCAATGTCTCCTTTATAAGGTTCATAAGCATGGAAAAGGCGATTCATAATTGCTGTACCACGTGTGTCCGTTAAAAGTTCAGATTGATAACCAATGAGTCCTCGGGTTGGTGCATAAAAGACAAGGCGGACACGATTACCTCCAGAAGGACGTAATTCCACCATTTCGCCTTTACGTTCAGACATTTTTTGTACAACAGTACCGGAATATTCTTCATCAACATCGATAACAACTTCTTCGATTGGCTCAAGAGTTATTCCATTTTCATCTTTTTGCATAACAACACGTGGGCGTGAAACACTAAGTTCAAATCCTTCACGGCGCATATTTTCAATGAGAACTGCAAGCTGTAATTCTCCTCGTCCTGAAACGTAGAAAGAATCTTTATCGGCTGATTCTTCAATTTTAAGAGCGACATTGCCTTCTGCTTCTTTTAACAATCGGTCACGAATGACACGACTTGTTACTTTATCGCCTTCAGTTCCAGCAAGGGGACTATCGTTGACGAGAAAACTCATAGTAACAGTAGGAGGATCAATTGGTTGGGCAGTAAGGGGTTCATTGACAGTAGGGTCACAGAAAGTATCAGCAACGGTACCTTTTTGTAGACCTGCAATCGCAACAATATCACCAGCACTTCCTTCTTCAATAGGTTGCCGTTCTAAGCCACGAAATGCTAAAATTTTTGAAATACGCCCAGTTTCTAAAAGTTTTCCATCTTGTCCAAGAACCTTGACATTTTGATTGGGTTTTAGAGAGCCAGAATGAATCCGTCCTGTAATAATTCGTCCCAAAAACGGATCCGCTTCAAGAATAGTTCCAATCATGCGAAACGGTCCTTCTGCTACACTAGGAGAAGGGACATGCTGCGTCACAAGATCAAATAAAGGACCTAATCCCTGATCTTTTGGTCCCTCTGGGGCTTCAGCCATCCATCCATCGCGTCCAGATCCATAAAGAATAGGAAAATCAAGCTGTTCATCGGTTGCGTCAAGAGCAGCGAAAAGGTCAAAAACCTCATTAATGACTTCATCAACGCGTGCATCCGGTCGGTCAATTTTATTAATAGCAACAATAGGGCGCAATCCTACTTTCAATGCTTTGCCAACGACAAATTTTGTTTGTGGCATTGGTCCTTCAGCAGCATCAACAAGTACAATGGTTCCATCAACCATATTGAGGATGCGTTCAACTTCTCCACCAAAGTCAGCGTGTCCTGGTGTATCAACAATATTAATTCGAGTATCTTTCCAAACAACAGATGTCACTTTCGCTAGGATTGTAATTCCGCGTTCTTTCTCAATATCGTTTGAATCCATCATACGTTCGCTTGTACGCTGATTATCACGGAAGTTTCCTGATTGCTTGAGAAGCCCGTCTACAAGCGTTGTTTTCCCATGGTCAACGTGGGCAATGATGGCAATGTTACGCAATTGCATAAATTTTCTTCTTTTCGTTTAATGAAATTTCATTTGAGGCAAAGTCTTTACATTCTTTGCCTGACTATTAAAAAACCTTTTACATGTTTTTTTATAATTTTGGAAGATGGAGGCAATATTTTTATGGCAAAACTATTTATCCAAGTCTTTAAGGCTCTATTGAGCTTCAATTTCTGAAGCTTCGTAAAAGTTTTTTATAGTACGTATGTTCTATTCTCGAGCTAAAAATTATCCCAAAAATCACAGTCAATTTGATTTTTATCAATATGACACAAGAAATTTATATGAATTCTTGTAAGAGTAAGTAAGTATAAAGCTAGCGATATTGTTGTTGTTGTTTTGCAAAGAGATTGATAAAAATCCGGAATATCTCTTAATCCATAGCCAATTTATTGACAACTTTACAATATTTTTATTCTAAATAAAGCTTTTTCTTATTCCATAACTTGTCAATCAAAATCCAGATCTAATGCAACCGTGTATTTGAGGTAAATATTGAGAAGATTAAGAATTTTATAAGAAGTTCTAGCTTTTGTATGCCAGATTAGGGCAAGAGTTATATCTGTTTGATTTATTTATGAACTCGGAATACAGTCTTATTTAGAAAGAATATGAAGGCATCCAAAGAAAATTCCCATCTTTGCCGTTAATCCAATTTATGATTTCAAAAGCATCTAAAGTAATATCTTTTAAACCATGGAGATAGTGCATTGCCTTACACTTTTGTTAATTGCACTCTCTAATAGGAGTATGCTTTTCATGCCAAACAGAACACTTTAAACAGAATATACTTTTTGTTGCATATTTATGTACTTAAGAGAGATTACTTAACGTACACTACATCCATTCCATGATAGGGCTCATAAATGATATAACATACGCGAATAGTATACTATTAACGCCTTTGTGAAGAAATATAAAGCCTGTTGAGTATCATCATTATTATTCTTTCTCAGCTGTCAATATTGCGCCAGTTTTTGATACGAGAGAGAGGATATAAGAAGTATTTTATTTTTTCTTGAATAGTTTTTAGCCATACACCGATCTCGTTTGTGACTGGCAAGAAGATGACTTTAATCGATTTAATATGAGAAGCTTTATGATGAGGTAAAATTACGTTATTCGGAGCTGTTATTCAAAAAAATAATAAATTATCTATAGAGCGGTGTGCTAGAAAATAAATAATAAAGCTTATTCTCTTATGGAAAGAATCTTAGGTTACATGACAAGATTTTTCCATAAGTAAGAGTTTTTACTTTACATGTTTAAAGAAGAGTTCCTGACAAAATGAGAGAAGCTACAGAAAAGTAGATTATAATGCCCATGACATCTACTAAAGTTGCCACAAAAGGAGCAGAAGCACTTGCTGGATCAAATTTTAAACCTTTAAGAATAAAAGGCAACATAGATCCAGAAAGAGAACCAAAGGTAACGATTCCAACTAAAGCTGTACCCACTGTTGTCGAAATAGCAATCCAATGTTGGCCATAGTCGTAGATACCTAGTTTTTGCCAAAGAGCAATGCGCGTAACACCAATAATTCCTAGTAAGAGACCAAGGGATAGTCCTGTTGGAATTTCACGAATGATCACTTTCCACCAGTCTTTCAACGTGAGTTCACGTAAAGCCAATGCACGTATAATAAGGGATGTAGCCTGTGAGCCGGAATTTCCTCCTGAGCTCATAATGAGAGGTATGAACAGTGTAAGAATAATCGCTTTTTCGAGTTCTGTTTCGAAATGTTGCATAGCGCTTGCTGTCAGCATTTCACCGATAAAGAGTAAAGCGAGCCAGCCTCCGCGTTTTTTCATCATTTCAGGAAACTTAATTTGCATATAGGGCTTATTAAGTGCTTCCATACCCCCAAATTTATAGGCATCTTCATTCATTTCATCGACCATAGTATCAAGCACGTCATCAACGGTTACAATGCCAATGACATGGTTACTTTCATCAACTACAGGCACAGAGAGAAGATCATGGCGCTGGAAAAGGCGTGCGATATCTTCATGATGTGTGAAAGGTGATATTGTAATGGGCGAGTCATGGGTAGGGACATTAAGAATTTGTTCATCAGGTGAGGCAAGAATAAGGTTACGCAGGGAAACAGCTTTGAGAAGAGTACCTGTTTTGGGGTCAATTACATAGCTGGTATAAACTGTTTCACGTGTTCGCTCGACCTCACGAATGTGATCCAAAGTTTTTTGTATGGTCCAGTTTGAAGGAACGGCTATAAACTCTGTTGTCATCAGTGCTCCTGCTGTATGATCAGGATAACTGGTGAGTTTTTTAAGTTCAGCGCGCGTTAAGGGGTTAAGCAAGGCATAAAGTCGTGTACGGGTTTTCTTATTCATTTCTTGAAAGACGTCTGCAGCAGCATCAGCAGACATGCCGTCAAGAATTTCAACAGCACGATTTATAGGGAGAAGTTCTAGGATGGCAGCAGGTTGCTCAAGCTCTGGTTTATCAAAAAGTTCGATAACATAATCAAGAGGCAGAAGACTAAGAATAGTTACACGTTCCATGATATCGAGCTCATTGATGATATCAATAGAGTCTGCAAAATGCTGGTTCTTTAACTTTTCAGCGAGAGCTTCAGGAGAAAAATTTTTGAAGTCGAAGGCCGTTTTGATTTCAGTCATGATAAAGTACCTCCTGAAGAGTTGGAGAGTTGTAAATCTAGATAATAGATGAGATAAAAACAAAAGTTTATGGAAGATTTAAAAAAACTCCCCAGCTATATTCCCAATTGTTAATATTTGAAGTAAAGTCAAGGGTAAATTGTAAGTTATAAACAAGTTTCTGAATCACTAAAACGAGAATACAGCTTAATTTGAGGATAATATAAAAACGTAAATGTAAAAATCAGTTCTGATTTTACCATCATTTCTTTAATGCAGTTTGCGATTTTCAAAAGAATCTACAGCAATATTTTATAAAGAGTGGAGATTATGCTTTTCTCCAAGTGTTTTTGTTAATATGCAATTCTATTGTGATGTGCGAGCGAATAATCTTTATTGCTTCAATATAATATGGTTTGAATGAAAGAACTTTACGATTTTCAGGTTTTTTATTCAATAGCGTTTTGAAAGGTAGTTTTGAAACTCACGAAATAGTTTTAGTATGTTATCAATTTGTGTCGTAAAGATAATTGTTACAGTTTAAATTTATAATGGAGACATAAAGTATTATGACAAAAGCAGCAGTGCTGGACTGGAAGGGATTTTCAGGTCTTCCTGATTTTTCTTCTATAAGTGACGAAGATTTTAAACCCGCTTTTGAACAGGCACTTCAAGAAGCAGAAGAAGAACTAGAGGCAATTGCGATGGTGCAAGAACCACCAACGCTTGAGAATTTTTTGCAGCCTTTTGAGCTTTGCGGCAAAGCGCTTGATCGTGTCTGTTCAATATTTTTCTTACGCACCAGTGCTCATACGAATGTATTAATTCAACAGCTAGAGCAAGAGTTCGTTGTAAAACTTTCTCGTTATTCTTCAAAAATGATGATGGATGCGCGGATATTTGCGAAAATAGATGTACTTTATAAACAGTCGCAGCTGGGCACATTTGAGAGTGAAACAACACGTGTTCTTGAATTATGGTGGAAAAAGTTTGTTTGTCATGGGGCAAAACTCGATGAAAAAGCTAAGAAACGGCTTTTGGAAATTAATGAAAGACTTGCTTTTTTAAATGCTACTTTTGGACAAAATGTCTTAAATGATGAAGCTGAATGGATTCTGTTTTTAAAACAAACAGACTTATCTGGTTTACCGCAAGATCTCATTGCTTCAATGAAGGAAATTGCGTGTGAAAGAGGCAATGAAGAAGCGTATGCATTAACACTAGCACGTTCGATTGTTGAACCTTTTTTAAAATTCTCTGATCGTCGTGATTTGCGTGAGGTTGCATTCCAAGCTTGGGCTAAACGTGGTGAAAATAATAACAAGAATGATAATAAAACAATTATTGTAGAGATTGTTGCGCTTCGAGATGAGCAGGCTAAATTATTGGGATATAAATCTTTCGCAGATTTGAAGCTCGATAATACTATGGCTAAAAGTGTTGATTCCGTTATGGATTTGCTTATGCCTGTATGGAAGCGCGCAAGAGCGAAAGCTTCTACTGAGCAAATTGACTTACAAAATTTTGCCAACAATCAGGGCAGCAATGAATCTTTAGCTGCTTGGGATTGGCGTTATTATGCTGAAAGACTTCGCACTGAAAAACTTTCTTTCGATAGCGCTGAGATTAAATATTATTTTCAGCTTGATCTTATGATTAAAGCGGCTTTTGGGGTAGCCGAAAAACTCTTTAGCATTACATTTGAAGAAAAAAACGCTGTTACACTTTGGCATCCTGATGCACGTTTGTGGGAAGTAAAAAAGTCTGATGGAAGTCTACTTGGGCATTTTATTGGTGATTATTTTGCGCGTTCTTCAAAACGCTCCGGTGCGTGGATGAGTAGTTTGCAATCACAACATAAATTGGATGGCGGACAAAAGCCTATTATCTACAATGTTTGTAATTTTGCTAAACCACCTAAAGGGGAAGTTGCTCTTTTATCACTTGATGATGCACGTACGCTTTTCCACGAATTTGGACATGCATTGCATGGTTTGCTTTCTGATGTCACATGGCCATCTGTGTCGGGAACATCTGTTTCACGTGATTTTGTTGAGCTACCTTCTCAACTTTACGAACATTGGTTAACAGTACCAGAGATATTAAAATCTTATGCTATACATACAAAAACAGGTCATCCTATGCCACAAGAGTTGATAGATAAAGTCTTAGTAGCACAGACATTTAATGCAGGATTTTCTGCCGTTGAATTTATCTCATCAGCTTTAGTGGATATGGCTTTTCATCAAGGCGAAACAGTCACTGATCCAACAGTGTTTGAACGCCAAGAATTAGAAAAGCTGCAAATGCCTGATACAATTATTATGCGTCATCGTCCCCCACATTTTATGCACGTGTTTGCGGGAGATGGTTATGCATCTGGTTACTATTCTTATATGTGGTCGGAAGTGCTTGATGCTGATGCTTTTCAAGCTTTTGAAGAAACGGGAGATGTTTTTAATTCAGAGCTTGCTGATAAGTTGAAACGTTTTATTTACTCCGCTGGAGGAAGTCGTGATCCAGAGGAGCTTTATAAAGCTTTTCGGGGACGAATGCCTTTACCAGAGGCAATGATTAACAAACGTGGACTATAAGATATAACGGTATGGTTAACACCATGCCGTTTTCATATTATTCGAAAGGTACAGTTGCGATTTATGCAAATTTTCTCTTCATTATAGCTCTGTAAACAGAGTTTTTTATCTTATTCGCTTTTTGTTTATAGAGGAAAATAGATTTTGTATTTTAAATAGACATTATGGGAAAGAAAAATTATCAGCTCGATCTTTTTGATGCCCATTTGGTGGAAACCATGATTTTTTTATAAAACTTGACTTTCTTTTGCCTAAAAGGTGAGTGTTTTTTTGTACCATATCATCGAGGCTCATTGGAAGCTGACGCATAATTTTACTCCGCTCTTGATTCTCTGATTCTTGTATAAGTTTTTGAATAGCTTTATCGGTTGAGTATGAATTTTCATGAGAAAAGGCGTGAAAATTTAAAATATTTTTCAATGGTTTTTCTAAATAAGAGGCAATTTTTTTCTTTCCTTCAGGGGTGAAATGCATGCCATTATTGGTGCGTAATTTGGTTGTTTTTCCATTAATATCATAGCCTGAAAAAGAAAAAATTCCTTCTTCATCACTAAAGCCGCTCCAGATATCGAGAAAATACCCTCCTGCTGTTTCTGTTTCTTGTTTATAGAGCGCATTAAAAATTTTCATTTTTTGTGTCAAAAGGTCATTTCCAAAAGAAGGTTGACCTATCCATATCCATGATTTTCCAGAGGCGTGAAGACTTTCAGTAATTTCGATAATTCTTTGTTTGTAGATGCGTATCCATTCTGACTGATCTGTGTTAATCATGTTATGAGAGACTGTGATGGGTTGATTATCATTTGCACCGATCATCATGATAATAACATCGGGGCTATTTTGGTCAATGAGTTTAGAAATATTGCTTTGCCAAGAATAATAATCCGTTCGAACTAAGCCGGAAGCTGGTATTGTGTTGTTCATGATAACGATATCGCTATTATTTATAAAAAACTTTTTAAGTGCATCGGCAACAGCGGAGGCTGCAAAATCCCCTACAACAAGAATGCGTTTTGCATTCTCATTTTTTAGCTTTTGTATGTTTTTTTGTGTTACGATTTTTTTTTGCGGCTTGTCTATTTTTTGTTCTATAATTTGCGGTGGCTGCTGTGTCTGTTTGTTTTGTTGTGATAACCATTTGAAGAAGTTCGTTGCTTTACTTGGAGATGGCTGTAAGATCCCCACAATAGAAAGTGAAAACAGCAATAATGTCAAGTATATCAGGCGAAAAGAAGACAAAACCTTAGTCTCCATTATTGTTTGCGAAGGATAAAAAGCACTTGAGATGATGGATATCCATTTTCTTTTAGACCGTAATGCAGCTGAAAAGCTTTGATTGCTTTGCGAGAGGCTGTTCCGATTTGTCCATCAATATCTCCTTTATAATATCCCAATGCACTTAAGCGAGATTGCAGTTCTTTGCACTCTTGGAAGGTAATAGGCTGAAAAGGTCTTTGCCAATCATGCACTAATCCAAGATGTCCAGCAATACGATCAGCAAGAAGGGAAACAGCAAACGCATAACGATCTGCATTATTATAATGTTTCAGAACAAAGAAATTTTTTGTGACTAAAAATATAGGTCCTTTTGCTCCATCTGGATATTTTAATATTGCTTGTTCAGCTGATGTAGGAAGAGGGTGCCCATTTGCGTGTTTTACACCTAATTTTTTCCATTGTTCAAAGGAATACCAGCCTTCAGGAAGGTTTTTCCCCTGTGGCACTTTTACCTCTACTCCCCAAATAAGATTAGGTTGCCAGCCATTTTTGTGGAGAAGGTTAGCAGCAGTAGCCAGAGCATCTGGAACAAAGTTCCAGATATCACGCCGTCCATCTTGATTTATATCAACAGCATAGGCGAGATAACTGCTTGGAATAAATTGTGTATGTCCCAATGCTCCGGCCCAAGATCCAGTGAGTTGAGAGCGTTTAATTTCACCACTTTGTAGAATTTTCATAGCAGCAATCAGCTGTGTATATGCGTATTTTTCGCGTTTTTTATCGGCATAGGCTAGGGTTGCAAGTGAGCGAATGGCATCACGCATTACACTTTTATTGGCTAAAATTTTCCCATAATTGCTTTCCATTGACCAAATAGCAAGCAGAATATTACGGTCAACACCAAAACGTTCTTCAATTTGAAGAAGCCATTTGTTCCATTTTTTTGCTTGGCGCCGTCCTTCCACAATTGCGATATCATGGACACGATTATCGAAATAGTTCCAGGAAGGAGCAACAAATTCCGGTTGGTATGCGGCGCTTTTTAGAACTTCAGGATCAATGGCATTAACACCTTTAAACGCCATATGAAACGTAGAAGGGGTAATATTGTGAGCAATAGCTATTTTTTTAAATTCTTTAATCCAGTGTTTAAATCCGCTATCAGCATATGAAAGGGATATAAAAAACATAAAAAAAGCAGAAAAAATAACGGCAGAGACAGTGAAAAGAGTTCTCCAAGCTATTGACTTCTCTTCTAAAAAAGAGAAAGTCTTCAATTCTGTTTTTTGCATTTTGAAATCCCCATTAATATTCAATTCATTAGATGTGCAATAACTTTATTTTGTATTTAGTTTAATCGATAATATGATCAAGAAGAGGAAAAAACTGAAATAAATAATTCGTTTTAATCCTTTCAATAAATTCTCAGACTCTTTTTACATTTTTGATTGCCCATTATAATGATAATCAAAACAATAAGATATCTTTTTTACCATTTCGTAAAAACATATGATAAATAAAACAAAAAAGTTATATGAATTCATTGAGGAGGGTGAGTGTGCGTAAAATCCGGAAAGCAGTATTCCCAGTAGCAGGTCTTGGTACGCGTTTCCTTCCTGCGACAAAAACGATTCCTAAAGAAATGCTAACAGTTGTTGATAAACCTGTTATTCAATATGTTGTGGATGAGGCGAGGGAAGCTGGTATTGAGCATTTTATTTTTGTGACTGGACGTAACAAAGCAGTCATTGAGGATTATTTTGATGCGCAAGTTGAATTATACACGACACTTGCTGAATGTGGAAAGAAAGAAGATCTTGCACACTTATACCGTTTACAGCCATTACCAGGGTCAACTTCTTTCACTCGGCAACAACAACCTTTGGGATTAGGGCATGCTCTTTGGTGTGCGCGTGAATTAGTTGCAGGGGAACCTTTTGCTTTATTATTACCCGATATGTTGATACAGGCGAAAAAGGGCTGTCTTTCTGAAATGATGAGCCTTTATGAAAAGGTGGGTGGGGGGAATATTATAGCAGTTCAGGAATGCGATCCTAGAGAAACACATAAATATGGTATTGTTGGGAAAGGCAAACAGATTGCAAATGGTTTTGAAATCACAAAAATGGTAGAGAAACCGGCACAAGGAACGGCACCATCAAATTTGTACATCAATGGACGTTATATTTTGCAGCCAGAAATTTTTAATATTCTTTCCACTCAAGAACGGGGAACAGGAAATGAAATTCAATTAACAGATGCTATGATACGGCTTTCAAATGAGCAAGATTTTTGGGGTTTGCAAGTAAAAGGGCGCACTTTTGATTGCGGTTCTAAAGCTGGTTTTATTGAAGCCAACGTTGCATTTTCTTTGGCACGCGCTGATATGCACAGCCACGTTTCTGCTTCATTGAAAAATTTACTGGAAACCATTAATGTTGAAAAGTGATATAGATCTCTCACTTAATTTTATTGATCGAATTTGATTATGACAATACCGTCTCCTCATATGGCTTTGCAAGGTGCAGTAGCATCAGCGCTTAAAACACTTGCTAGTGAAAAGCAGGGGCTTGAAGCTCTTGAAAAAGCTCTGCTGGAAAGTCTTTCTTCTTCTTTTGAAGCGGCTGTTCAAACTATTAGAAATGCGCGTGGACATGTGGTCATTACTGGCCTTGGAAAAAGTGGTCATATAGGGACAAAAATTGCAGCAACCTTAGCCTCAACTGGAACACCTGCCTTTTTTGTGCACGCTGCAGAAGCCAATCATGGTGATCTTGGTATGATTGGCTCTGATGACGTTATTCTTGCTTTATCATGGTCTGGTGAAACTCAAGAGTTAAGTGGTATTATGAGTTATGCGGCGCGTTTTCGTATTCCCCTTATTGCGATGACATCAAGTAAGCACTCTGTGTTAGGACGGCAAGCTGATATTGTGCTATTATTACCAAAGATAGAAGAGGCTTGCCCCCATGGTTTAGCCCCTACAACTTCAACAATTATGCAATTGGCAATGGGAGATGCATTAGCGGTTTCTCTTTTAGAAATGCGTGGTTTTACCGCAACGGATTTCAAAATATATCATCCTGGTGGTTCTCTTGGTGCAAGCCTTAAATACGTGTGTGATATTATGCATGAGGGTGATAATATTCCTTTGGTTATGCAGGGAACAGCTATGACTGAAGCGATGAATGTTTTGGTGGAAAAACATTTTGGTTGTGTTGGTGTTGTGAATCAAGAAGGTGAACTAATCGGAATTGTAACTGATGGCGATCTTGCACGTAACATTCATTTTAATTTATCAAAATTTAATGTTGACGATGTGATGACCAAAGCTCCTAAAGTTGTAAAGCCAAATACACTTGTTGGTGCAGCAACAGCTTTTATTAATGATCATCAGATTGGTGCATTTTTTGTGGTTGAAGATAAAAAACCGATAGGAATTGTTCATTTTCATGATCTTTTGCGCATTGGAGCTGCTTAGATTAAAGTTCCCTATCAAATAAATGTTATTTTAGGTTGAAATAGATTGCAGGATACAAAGTTACAATTTTATTGTGAGGTGGCTTTACTGATATTTTGTGGAAGAAAATGATTATTTTACGCATTTCATAATGTTTAGAAAATTTTCAGGGTAAAGATTATACCAGCCTCTTTGCGTATTTTAGAGAGGATTTTCTATCAGGAGGAGAAAGGATATCGCCTCCTGCTTAATGTGTGTGCTCCCTCTGTTCTTAAGAGAGGTTTCCCTTGTACTTTGTTAAGATTTCCGCTTAAGGAAAAACTGTGCTCCTGTATGTGAGGTGCAGAGAAGTTGTGTGGCGTCATATGACATTGTACAATTGACTCTAGAAATTGTTCCACGGAGAATAGAGCGTATTTCAATTTCTATATTTTGGGCATTGAGATAATTATATGCTCCTTCTGATAGTTTTTCTTCTGTATCTGCTGCATGCGTTTCAAAAACACCATTGTGGAAAGAAGAAATAATACCATTCTCATCAACCCATTTTCCATCAATTCCAGTTGGCATATTTGAGTTATAATATCGCGAAAAGTTACAGGCACTTAACAGCAAGGCGGTAATTGTAAGACATAAAATATGATAGGTATGTTTCATTTATTGCACTCTATTTAGATTATTTTGCTCTCTAGTTTCTATAACATTATTAAATTACCCCATGAGTCAATATGAAAAATTTGATAAAAATCAATGAAAAAGCAAAAAAATGGAAAAAAATGCCTTAATGTTGTATTTAATTGACAGCTTGATGAATTTCGTAAGTGAAACACAAGAGGTAAAATATTTCTTATGGTTTACAACAATTTTTATATTAAGCTGCTAAGTAGTCTCAAAGGAGATTATTGACATTATGGTTGGTCCCATTCTTGTTGCGAGTGAAGATTATGGAAGACGTATAGAACTTTCTTCTATGCTGCGAGGTTTTGGTTATCGTGTCATTGAAGCAGAAAATGGTCTCCGTACGATTGATCTTTTACACAGGCGTAAAAACATTGTGCTTGCACTCCTTGATGTCGTTATGAGTGATTTGAGTGTGAGCGATTTGATTAAAATGATTAGAGTTGCTGGTGTTTCTGTTCCTATTGTCGTTATAGCACAACAAGAGAATCAGCATTTACTCCAGAAAGCTTTAACAGCTGGAGCTATTGATTATTGGATCCATCCAGTAACATTATTACGTGTAAGAGTTACTTTGGATATCCTTGCTCTTATTTCTGCCTTGGAGCATGAGGTTCGAGATATTCGGCGAAAAAAAGAGAATCATTTACGGTTTTCTGATCTTTGCGTAAAAAGTAGAGCTATGCAGATAGTATTAGAACAATCGAGACAAGCAGCAACTTCTTTACAGAATCTTTTGATAGAGGGAGAAGCTGGAACAGGACGTGAGACATTAGCTCGGATTATTCATCATGAGGGATTATTTTCGGAGGGTGTTTTTGTTCGCTTTCAATGTTCAGCCATCGTTGATCCAGAAGAAGAAAATCAGCAGTGGTTTAAAGAATTCCTACCATTGGTTTCTTCTCTTGAAAAAGGGACACTTTGCCTTTGTGATATTGATCGACTTGAGCCCATACAGCAAAAACGGTTTGCTCATTACCTTAAAGAAAGGGAAAGGGATACAAAAGGAGATTTTTTTCCTTTTCGGATCATCGCTATTTCAACATCGCGTTTAAAGGACTTGGTTAATGAGAACTTTTTTTTGCATAGTTTGTTTGAACAATTTTCTCACTTGTCTATTAGCGTTCCTGCTTTACGAGAATTAAGGGATGATTTTCCAGAGATCACACAACGTTTGATTGATCGCATTATCACAGAAACAGGGCGATCACATGTCCATGGTTTAGCAGGCTCTGCTCTTTCCTTGCTTATGCAGTATGATTGGCCTGGCAATAGAAATGAGCTTGAAACCTTTTTATTTCGTGCGATTTTACTCAGTGAAGGACCGTTATTAACTGTTCGAGATTTTCCGCAATTAATGGGAAATTCATTAATGAATGTTCCCAATATCATTGAGGGTAATATGCAAGAAGATAATGAGCAAGAATCGATAAAATTTTTGAATACTGATGGGCATGTACGTACTTTTGCAGAAATGGAGCATGATATTATAGAGAAAGCGATTAAACATTATAAAGGACATATGAGTGAGATTGCGCGCCGCCTTCATATTGGTCGCTCTACACTTTATAGAAAAATGGAAGAATTGAGAGCAATAAGAAATCAAGAACGAAAGTAAAATTCATAACAAATTTCTCTTCATGACAAGCAAGCGTTTCAAAAAAATAGAGTGGATTTTGATAAAGTCCGTGGGGGAAAGCTGAAGAAAATAATCATTTATTGTAAAATTTATCTATAGAGGATGATTTTGTAGATTTAAATCAAATATAAATTTTATGTGACTATTTTAATCGTTTGTTTCAATTTATACAATTTTAGTTAAGTTTACATTTATTAAAACAGAGAAGCATTTTTAAAAACTTTTAAATACTACCGCTAAAATTTTTGTATCATCAATATTAAATTTATACTCTCTTAAGCAAGAAGTGGCATTTTATCTGCTATACGATTAAGATAAAGTGATTAGTGTTATCGTTTGCATTACTGATGATGTGATAGTTTAAAATAGAAAGTTTGCCCTCTTTGACTCTTTTACAGATTGTTATTGGTTTTGTCCTCTTTTTTTTTATTGCATCTATGTTGGCAATCTACACCTATGGGCGTTTTGTGAAAAATGCTAGGGGGAAATGTTCTTATGCGTTACCTCTTCAGAAAGATGAAACTAAGCTTGATCGTATCGTCAGTCAATTAGCTGAGAAAGAAAATGGATTGGGGATTGATAAAGATGCCCTTTCCCTCATTATCAGCAATTTGGATGCGTTTTGTGTTCGTGCAATAGGAGCTGCAGAGGCTGGGCGTAGCCTTGATCTGATGTATTATATTTGGGATGATGATTTAACGGGGCGCCTATTATTAAGTGAAATAGTTGAGGCAGCTGATCGAGGGGTTCGGGTACGGCTTCTTTTGGATGATATTAATGCTCAGGCACGTGATCCAGCTTATATTGCACTAGATAAACATCCTTATATTGAGGTGAGAATGTTTAATCCAGGGCGATCGCGTAAAGGTGGTTTACGCCGTGGTTTAGAAATTATATTACGGGCAATTACTGTAACACGTAGAATGCATAATAAAGCTTTTATTGTTGATGGCAGGGTTGCTTTTGTAGGAGGACGTAATCTTGCAGATTCTTATTTTGATGCTGGTAAAGAATCCCATTTTCGAGATTTAGATTTGATGTTAATCGGTCCTTCTGTTAAAAAGGTAGAAAGTATCTTTGATGATTTTTGGAATAGTGCTGTTGTTTTGCCAATTCATACTTTGGTTGTTCCTAAAAGCGCAAGTGATCTTAGCTATTGGAAAGATAAATTACGAAAGTTTCGTGATTCCAAGGTTGCAAAAGTTTATTTAGATTATGTCAAAGAGCACATTAACTTTAATTGTTTTATCCAAACAGGAAAGCGGTTATTTTTAGCAGACAAAGTTGTTGTTCTTTCTGACCCTCCAGAAAAAGCATTGCGTAAAAAAGCAAGCAATTGGCTTATGAAGGCACTTTCAAAGGTTATTGGAAATGCCCAAAAAACGGTTCAGATTACGTCACCTTATTTTGTTCCTGGTAAGGTTGGCACGCAGAATTTTAGTAATTTGGTTTCAAAGGGTGTTGATGTCAAAATTCTGACAAATTCTTTAGCTGCTACTGATGTAGCATTAGTGCATGGTGGTTATGTACCTTATCGTAAGGCATTGTTGAAAAGTGGTGTTAATCTTTATGAATTAAAAGCGGAAGGCAATACTCATGGGTTACGATTGTTTCGATCGAGTAAGGCAAGTTTACATGCCAAAGCTTTTTTAATTGATCGTAAAACAGCTTTTATTGGATCTTTAAATTTTGATCCAAGATCAGCATCATTAAATACAGAAATGGGCATTCTTTTTGAATGTGCTCCCATTACAGCAAGATTAGATTTGTTGTTTTCTGAAGAAACCACAGGGGAAATGAGCTATCATCTGCGTCTTGGTGATAATAATCGTATTTATTGGGATTTTATTGAAAATGAAAAAAAATATAGCATTGACTATGAGCCAGAAAGCAATTTTTGGCGTCGCGCATTTGCAAAAATAATAAGTTGGTTACCTATTGAATCACAATTGTAAATTTTTATAAACCACACTTAAAAAAAATATTTATTTTTCTTTTCATTTTGTTTGTAGCATGGCATAATTTTTTGCCAATCTACCATGTATGAGAACCGCAGTTGTATTTTAAAGCTTCTTGCGGTGTTTTATTATAAAAGGAATTTTGATATGGCAAAGATTGTTGAAACGGGGACAGGTGCATTGGCACTGACTTTTGATGATGTACTTTTACAACCCGGTCATTCTCTTGTTATGCCTAGTCAAGTGGATCTCAGTACGCGCATTGCAGCGGATATTAAGCTCAATTTGCCATTGCTTTCTGCGGCAATGGATACGGTAACAGAATCGCGTTTGGCAATTGCTATGGCTCAAGCTGGTGGTCTTGGGGTTATTCATCGTAATATGTCTCCTGCAGAGCAGGCAGAAGAAGTTCGCCAAGTAAAAAAGTTTGAATCTGGTATGGTTGTTAATCCAGTCACCATTGGACCAGATGCAACACTTGAAGAAGCAAAATCTTTGATGCGCTCTCATGGTATTTCCGGTATTCCGGTTGTTGAAAATGGTGCTAAAGGTGAAACTGCTGGACGGCTTGTTGGCATTTTGACAAATAGGGATGTGCGTTTTGCATCGGATCCTAAACAAAAAATTTATGAATTAATGACGCATGAAAATTTAATCACAGTGCGTGAAAATGTTCAACTCAGTGAAGCGAAGTATCTTTTACATCATCATCGTATTGAAAAATTATTAGTTGTGGATGAACAGAATCGTTGTGTCGGACTGATAACAGTTAAGGATATTGAAAAAGCAAAATTAAATCCAAACGCTGCCAAAGATTCACAAGGTCGCTTGCGTGTTGCAGCTGCAAGTAGTGTAGGGAACGATGGGTTTGAGCGGGCTGAACGATTAATTGATGCAGGCGTTGATATTCTAGTAATTGATACTGCACATGGACATTCTCAGCGTGTATTAGACACTGTTGAGCATATTAAAAAAATGACGTTTTCTCCAGCTATTATTGCTGGTAATGTGGCGACTGCTCAAGCAACACAGGCTTTGATTGACAGTGGTGCGGATGCTATAAAAGTTGGGATTGGTCCTGGTTCTATTTGCACAACGCGAATTGTTGCAGGTGTTGGTGTTCCTCAGCTTGCAGCCATTATGAATGCTGCAGAAGTTGCTGAAAAAGCGGGCATTCCCGTTATTGCTGATGGGGGGATAAAAGCTTCGGGTGATTTTGCTAAAGCCTTAGCAGGTGGGGCTTGTGCTGCTATGATTGGCTCTCTTTTAGCGGGTACAGAAGAAAGTCCTGGCGAAGTTTATCTTTATCAAGGACGATCCTTTAAAGCTTATCGCGGCATGGGATCTGTTGGTGCTATGGCACGAGGATCGGCAGATCGCTATTTTCAAGATGATGTTCGTGATGAACTTAAGTTGGTTCCTGAAGGTGTGGAGGGGCAGGTGGCTTATAAAGGTCCTATAGCATCAGTTCTACATCAGCTTGCTGGTGGACTTCGTGCTTCGATGGGGTATGTTGGAGCAAAAGATCTCGTAGAGTTTCGTGAAAAAGCAACGTTTGTACGTATTACGAATGCGGGACTCCATGAAAGTCATACGCATGATGTTTCTATCACACGAGAGAGTCCAAATTATCGTGGGCCAGTTTAAAGATACAAGAGCCTAATATCATATTGCATAAATATAAAATTTTCCGAGAACCAGAAAGAGAGACTGCGCTTTTTTCTGTTTGTAATTTGGTGTAATAATCCCAAAAAGGAAAGAATTAGAGGTTAAAACTCTAATCCTTTCTGTTAAGACTATATGAAATAAGTTATATAAAATTAGAATTAGCTTTTTGTTGTCTTCCGTCCAGTCTTTGACGCACGTTGGCGAGTGTTTGTCTGATCACTTTGGACGGATTTCTTTCCGTTGTTTGAGGGCATTGTATTATGACGGCTTTTAGACGAAGTTGTTTTTCCATTATTATAAGTCATTATTTTCTCCTTTAAAATTGTCTGGCAGTTGCCATTAGAGTAAAAACGGTCATGCCAAATAGTGGTTCCAAGCATTTTCTAAAAAGTTAATTTTTTGTTGAACGTAAGATGAGCTTGTTTAATTTTATGAGAAGATTTTTTCTATTGTTCAGACAATCCTCGTAAACTTTATTTTACGCAAATAAATTAAAGAGTTTGTTTTTTTCGTAATGCATGGCGGAAATAAGTTTTTTATGGATGGCTACGTATCTTTTAGTATAAGAGGTAGAAGGATAAAAAACGAATGGGCAGAAGATGAAAGGAAAAATTTAGATACTCTAAATTGGATCTTATAAAAAAGTATGATCAGATCATTTTAATATTGAATGTAAATTTTTTATGGCGTTGAGAAGGTTTCATTGGCAAGAAGGCGATAATATTATTTTTTTAGATGATTTAAAATTTTATTATTTTAATGGGAGAAATGAATGCGATTAGGTGGGCGTTTGCAAGCAGCAATAGATGTTCTCACAGAGATAGAAATGAAGCATCGCCCAGTAGGAGAAGCTTTAAAGGATTGGGGTCTTTCTCATCGCTTTGCTGGAGCAGGTGATCGTGCAGCTATTGGTACAATCGTTTATGATGTTTTAAGACGACGTTATTCTTTACAATGGCGTATGGAGAGTGATGATATCCGAGATATCGTTTTTGGTGCCTTATTAGATTCTGGAAAAATGACGCTGGAGCAAATTGACGGTGAGTTGGCAGAAGATCGGTTTGCACCGCAGTTATTAGGGGCTAAACAGCGTAAATCGTGGCAAGGTCAGCAATTAGTGGATGCTCCAGACTATATTCGTGGTGATATTCCGCAATGGTGTCAAGCGCATCTGCGTCCTTTATTTGGTGATAATTGGATCACTGAAGCGGCTGCGTTAGCAACGCGTCCTTCTTTAGACCTACGGGTAAATAACCTAAAGGCAACACCAGAAAAGGTGCTGAAAGAATTAGCAAAAACCAAACTTAAATCTTTTCCATGGTTTGGGCAAGCTTTAAGAATTGCACCGATTGAAAAGTTTAATCGTCATCCCAATGTTCAAGTGGAACCAGCTTTTCAAAAAGGACACTTTGAAATACAGGATTTAGGATCTCAAATTGTTGCTCACCTTGTGGAAGCGCAAGAGGGCATGCAGGTATTAGATTATTGTGCAGGTGCTGGGGGCAAAACATTAGCTTTAGCTTCCGATATGAACAATCGTGGGCAAATTTATGCTTATGATTTTGATAAAGTGCGCCTAGCTCCTATTTTTGATCGTCTTCGACGTGCTGGTGTTCGTAATGTACAAACACGAGCACAAAAAGAAGAATTGAAGCCATTAATAGGCCAGATGGATAGAGTTCTACTAGATGCACCATGTAGTGGGACAGGAACATGGCGTCGTCGTCCAGATGCGAAATGGCGTTTAACATTAGAACAAGTGAAACAACGCCAAACAGAACAGAGGGATATTTTGAATGAAGCGATAGCTTATCTTAAGCCAAATGGGCGCCTAATCTATATTACCTGTTCTCTTTTTACAGATGAAAATGAGGAACAAATTTCCCATTTCCTTCAACAACATTCTCATTTTTCTCCAATAGATATGCCAGCGCTTTGGCAGAAACATTTTAGTTTTTCTCCTGTGCAACCAGTTTTTTCAAATTATGGACTTACTTTGTCGCCGGCCACAACACAAACAGATGGGTTCTTTTTATCTGTGTTGCAAAAAAAACATTGATCCATATTTTTGCACTTTTTATCATAAACTTTACAAGAATAATCTTTTTCTTAAGAAAACAGGCTTGTGAAAAGAGAAAGATTGAATCATAACTCTCATGAGTTTTCTTTTATAATTGTTGATTGGTTTTCTATGAGCATATCACATCCAGACACTGTTCTTATTATTGACTTTGGTTCACAAGTTACACAACTTATTGCACGACGGGTACGAGCAATGGGAGTGTATTGTGAAATTACTCCTTTTCAATTGGCTTTAGAAGCTGTGCGCCGCATAAATCCTAAAGCTATTATTTTATCAGGGAGTCCTTATTCCGTTATTGATGAGGGCTCTCCGCGTGCTCCAATGGAAATTTTTGAGGCGGGTGTTCCAATTTTGGGTATTTGCTATGGTGAACAAGTCATGTGTGTTCAGCTTGGAGGAAAGGTTGAAGCTGGACATGAGCGTGAATTTGGGCGTGCTTTTTTGGAAGTACAAGAAGAGAGTGCCCTTTTTGATGGAGTGTGGGAAAAAGGTTCTCGTTATCAAGTATGGATGAGCCATGGTGACCGTGTGGCAGCTTTACCAGAAGGTTTTCGTGTCATAGGAACCTCAAAAGGAGCTCCCTATGCGGCTATTGCTGATGAGAAAAGATATTTTTATGCGGTACAGTTTCATCCTGAAGTTATCCATACACCGGATGGTACAAAACTTTTGCAAAATTTTGTTCATAAGATCTCTGCTATTAAAGGTAGTTGGTCAATGGCTTCTTATCGTGAGCAGGCAATTGCTACGATACGACAAAAAGTTGGGAAAAGTCGTGTGATTTGTGGTCTTTCAGGGGGAGTGGATTCATCTGTTGTAGCGGTACTCCTTCATGAAGCCATAGGAGATCAACTGACATGTATTTTGGTAGACCATGGGCTGATGCGCAAGAATGAAGCTGAAGAAGTTCTCACGCTCTTTCGTGATCACTATAATATAGAGCTTATTCACGTTAATGCTGCTGATGTGTTTCTTAATGCTTTAGAAGGTGAGACAGATCCAGAAAAAAAGCGCAAAACGATTGGTCGCCTTTTTATTGAAGTTTTTGAAGAAGAAACTAAAAAAATAGGAGGTGCAGAGTTTTTAGCACAAGGAACACTTTATCCAGATGTTATTGAGAGTGTGTCTGCTATTGGTGAAACGGTAACCATTAAAAGCCATCATAATGTGGGTGGGCTACCAGAACAGATGAAGATGAAACTTGTAGAACCGTTGCGTGAGCTCTTTAAGGATGAGGTTCGCTCGCTAGGGCGAGAGTTAGGGCTACCGGAGCAGTTTATTGGTCGCCATCCTTTTCCAGGTCCCGGCCTTGCAATTCGGTGTCCAGGTGCTGTAACACGTGAAAAATTAGAAATTTTACGTGAAGCAGATGCTATTTATCTTGAGGAAATCCATAAAGCTGGTCTTTATGACGAAATTTGGCAAGCTTTTGCTGTTCTTCTTCCTGTTCAAACTGTTGGCGTGATGGGGGATGGTCGCACTTATGAATTTGTTTGTGCTCTTCGCGCCGTCACATCTGTAGATGGAATGACTGCTGATTTTTATCCTTATGATATGGCGTTTTTAAGTAAGACAGCAGCACGTATTATTAACGAAGTTAGAGGGATTAATCGTGTTGTATATGATGTAACCTCAAAGCCTCCTAGTACTATTGAATGGGAATAATTAAAATGAAGGATAAGTCTTTTAAGAATAAAATATGACTGAGGGTTTGATATTCGAAAAGTGTAGAAAAAATCATTTAAAAATGATTGTGTATTTTCATATGATATAAGCCTTTATCTGGCAATCTGTACGTCAATATCGTTTAAAATTGAGAAGTGTGGGATTTTGCATGTCTGAGAAAAAAATTGTTGCACACCGTGGAGGAGCTCATCTTTATCCTGAAAATACCCTTTCGGCATTTAATAATGCTATAGCGTTAGGTGTTGATGAAGTTGAATGCGACGTTCATTTGCTGAAAAGCGGTGAAGTGGTTGTCTTTCATGACTTCCGTCTAGACCAATTGGTTGGAAAAAAGGGGTATATTCACGACATTGATAATGAAACGCGCAAACAACTCTGCGTAAAAGGAAGCCAAGAAGCACCTCCCTTATTAGAAGAAGTGCTTGATCTTTTAGCACCAACGAATGTTGCATTGCATCTTGAAATCAAGACATGCGGTGAAGTGGAGCGCGAAACAATATTATCCCAAAAAGCGCTTGCGCTAATAAAAAGCCGAAATTTATCAGAACGGGTTTCTGCAATTAGTTTTGATCCTTTTATCCTTCGTCCTTTTATTGAAGCAGGAATACCATCTGGTCCATGTGTTGATAATTTTGAAGGTGATATGTACCGTCATTTTTCTGAATGGAAGCAATTAGGTTATTCTGATCTAAGTTTAGATGGCTCTATTGTTTCACAGAACTTTATTGAATCTGCTCTTGAGGCTGGTTTTACTGTAGGGGTATGGACAATTAATGGAAAAGCTCGGTTATCATATTGGCTTGATATGCCTGTACATTATATTACGACAGATCAACCTGATCTCGCATTACAATTGTGTGCACAAAGGTAAAAATACATCAACACAAAAGGAACTATATATCTTCATAAAGTTAGCGTAATGAAAGAAGAAAAATTATCTAATATATAACAATAATACATTGATTATAATCATAATTAATATTTTACTCATGTGAGTAAGAGACCTTAATACGTAAGATTCTCTTATTTAAAATATTTTTACAATGAATCAATCAAAATCATTCGTTTGAACATTACAAGCAGGGTTGGAGTGTGGATAAAAAATGATTGAGAAAAGAATAAAAATATTCATTTAACATATTTCAAATGCAAGGCTTGTTTAAGCATTAGGGTCGCACATGATGATGTCGTTTTGCACTTTTATGAAGTGTAAAAATGATGGCATACAAAAAGTCTTATATACTTTAATGGAGAGGCTTTAGGGCTTATTTTATAGGTTCTATCATGAAATGTAGATGTATTGAAAGATTTTTTAACAGCATGGAAATTGGTCATACAGTGTCATTTTGTTTTGCGTGAGGGGTGTGACCTTGTTACAGGGAAAGAGACTATTAAGCGCTTCAAAATGATTTTCTTAATTTTAAAAAATTCTATTTGTCTCTTCTTTAAATTCAGTAGCAGCATCGTGTTAAAGTTATAAGCCGAAAGTTATAAGACAAATAATAAAAGAATAAACAATTCTTTTTAAAAAAGTAAATCCAGATATTAAAATAGTCATTGAATGATATTTACGATCCATATCTTTTTACCAAGTGACTTTGCTTATTTAAGCCATCTCACTTTTTTCAGATAGTTACAAACGCGTATTTCGTGAATACATAAGAAAGCTTATAAAAGAAAATAAATAAATTTAAACAAATTCATTTGACCTTTAAGTGGTTCCTGTTTAAATGAGAGAATATGTTTCTGAAATAAAACAGTCATAGCATGTTCATGTGTAATACTATAAATTTAGGGGTAGTTTGTATTCCATCACTTCAGAAAGGGTGAAGCATGAGTCGTTTTTATCTTTCCATAGCGGCCACGGTTGCTATCATAATGTCCACAGCGGGGATGACAGAAAGTTTTGCACAGACAAAAATCAGCTTTTGGCATTCTATGAGTGGTGAATTAGGAAAGCAAACTGAAAGTCTCATTAACGATTTTAATGCAAGTCAATCTGAGTATAAAGTTGTTTCTTCATTTCGCGGTGAATATGAAGAGGGATTGATTTCACTCATTGCAGCATTTCGTGGAAAGAAACAGCCAGTACTTGCTCAAATTTATGACGTTGGTACTGGAACTATGATGGCTGCAAAAGGCGCAATCTACCCATTTTATCAACTTATGGCTGATACAAAACAAGAATTTGATCCTACAGATTATTTCCCTGCTATTAGTGGTTATTACTCCGATGAACAGGGACGTATCGTCTCTATGCCATTTAATATTTCAACACCCATCCTTTATTATAACAAAGATATCTTTAAAAAAGCAGGGCTTGATCCAGAACAGCCTCCTAGAACATGGCAAGATATAGAAAACTTTTCCAAGAAAATTCTTGAGACTAAAGCGGCGACTTGTGGTTTTACAATGGCTTATGCCGCTCAATGGATTGGTATAGAAAATTTTTCAGCGTTGCATAATGTTCCTTTTGGAACGAAGGAAAATGGCTTCAAAGGACTTGATTCAGAACTTACATTTAATGGACCTTTACAAGTGCGTATGTGGACTGACCTGAAAAAGTGGTCTGATCAAGGTATTTTCCGTTACGGTGGTCCAGCAGGTGCATTAGATTCAACACCAATGTTTATGGCACAAAATTGTGCAATTTTTATGCAATCTTCAGGATCACATGCTGGGATTGTTTCTGAAGCGCAGTTTAATGTGGGGGTTGGTATGCTACCGTACTATAAGGATACAGAAGGAGCACCACAAAATTCAGTTATTGGGGGAGCTTCTATTTGGGCGTTTAAGGGACATACTCCAAAGGAATATGCAGGGGCAGCCGCTTTTCTTAAATTTCTTTCAAAAACAGAAAATCAAGCAAAATGGCATCAGGAAACAGGTTATCTCCCAACCACAAAAGCGACTTATGAATTGAGCAAAAAACAACATTTCTATGAAAAAACGCCAGGTGCGGATATAGCTATCAAACAGATTAATCTTAATCCACCAACAGTTAACTCAAAAGGGATAAGATTTGGTAATTTACCACAAATTCGTGCCATTCTTGATCAAGAGTTGGAAGCTGTTCTTAGTGGTTCAAAAACGCCGAAAGATGGTTTAGATGAGACCGTTGAACGTGGAAATAAACTCTTGCGTGAATTTGAAAGATCTAATCATTAATTTCGTTTTATTGTTAAACATTAAAGACTCAACAAAAACGGTTGAGTCCTTTTTGTTTACTTTTTTAAAGTCTCTACATTTAAAGAGCCCTACGAATGCAAGAAAAACATGCATATTTTAAAAATAGTCTACTTTCTTACGGATTGCTTTTTCCTCAGCTTCTTGTGACTTTTTTGTTTTTCTTTTGGCCTGCTGCGCAAGCAATAAAATCATCTTTTGAGCGTGAAGACCCTTTTGGCTTTACAACAACCTTTATTGGTTTTGAGAATTATCTAACCGTTCTTTCTGATCCTACTTATCGGCAATCGCTTCTTACAACCGCAGTATTTTCCATCTCAGTTACTGTCGCTTCAATGACAATATCACTTCTCTTAGCTGTCTGTGTTGATCGTGTCATACGTGCAAAAAAGGCTTATACAATGCTTTTGCTCTGGCCCTATGCTGTTGCTCCAGTATTGGCAGGTATATTGTGGCTGTTTATCTTTCATCCCACCATCGGAATTATCCCTTTTTTTCTCGAGAAAATAGGGGTGCTATGGAATTATCGTATTAATGGCACTCAAGCAATGATTCTTATTGTCATTGCGGCTAGTTGGAAACAAATTTCTTACAATTTTCTCTTTTTTCTTACAGGTCTTCAGTCTGTTCCGCGTTCTCAAATAGAAGCAGCCGCCATTGATGGTGCTGGTCCCTTTAAACGATTTTGGACAGTGGTTTTCCCGCAAATTTCACCAACGACGTTTTTCCTTCTTATTGTCAATGTCAATTATGTTATGTTTGATACTTTTGGTATTATTGATAATACAACTTCTGGAGGTCCTGCGCGTGCAACGAGCATCCTCGTCTATAAAGTATATGACGATGGCTTTAGAAATCAAATAATCGGTGCATCAGCAGCACAATCAACAATATTGATGTTTATGGTTATTGTCTTAACGTTTATCCAGTTTCGCTGGATTGAGCGCCGTGTACAATATTAGGAAACAAATTATGGTTGAAAATCGCCCTGTTTTGAAATTTCTAACCCATATTATTCTCATTGTTGGTATTATCATTATTTGCTTTCCAGTTTATGTTGCTATCATTGCATCAACTCATAGTTCAGCAGCATTTAACTCAGGAACACTTCCTCTTTTGCCTGGGAAATATGCTCTGGAAAATTATAAAACAATCTTTGGTGATGGCCTTGCACAGCTGGGTTTGCCCAATCTCTGGCCACTCTTAATGAATTCATTCATTATGGCTCTTGGGATTAGCGTTGGAAAAATTATTATTTCACTTTTGTCTGCTTATGCAATTATCTACATGCGCTTTCCCTTCCGAAAAACTGCTTTTGTTCTTATTTTTGTTACATTGATGCTCCCTGTCGAAGTTCGTATTCTTCCAACCTATGAGATTGTTGCAAAATTGGGGATGGTCAACACCTATAGTGGAATGATTATTCCACTTATTGCATCTGCAACCGCTACATTTTTATTTCGCCAGTTTTTTTTGACTGTTCCAGATGAACTCTTAGAGGCGGCACGTGTTGATGGTGCAGGTCCAGTTAAATTTTTTAAGGATATTCTTCTTCCTCTTAGTAAAAGCAATATCGCTGCTTTATTTATCATTATGTTCATTTATGGATGGATACAATATCTCTGGCCTCTTATCATCACAACGGATCAAAATCATCAAACGATCCTTATTATTTTAAAACAGCTTATTGTCGAATCACTTCAACATGATCCTCAATGGAATATACTCATGGCAGTATCGGTTGTTGCCATGGTTCCTCCTGTTCTTGTTGTTATCTTCATGCAGCGGCTTTTTATCAAAGGCCTTATTGAAACGGAGAAGTAATTGTGGCCATAATCCAGTTATCAAATATAAAAAAACAGTATGACAACGGCATTCTGGTCATTGATGATTTAAACTTAACTGTTGCCGATAAAGAACTTCTTGTTCTTGTCGGTCCTTCAGGGTGCGGAAAATCGACCTTATTACGTATTATAGCAGGACTTGAACAAGTTACCTCAGGTGAATTATGCATTGATAACGAATGTATCAATGATCGTGAACCAGCTGATCGTGATATCGCTATGGTTTTTCAAAATTATGCCCTTTATCCCCATATGACAGTTCGTGGAAACTTAGAATATGGTCTTAAAAATCGTAAAACTCCTAAAGAAGAAATTAAAAAACGTATCGCACATGCTGCAAAGCTTTTGGAGATAGAACCATTTCTTGATCGTAAACCACGACAATTATCAGGAGGACAACGTCAGCGTGTTGCAATGGGGCGTGTGATTGTACGTCAACCCCGTGTTTTTCTCTTTGATGAACCTCTTTCAAATCTTGATGCAAAATTACGGGCGCAAATGTGTATTGAAATAAAAACACTACAGCGTTCATTAGGAACAACGAGCCTCTATGTTACCCATGATCAACTAGAAGCTATGACATTAGCTGATAGAATAGTCGTTTTGAATAAAGGAGCTATCGAGCAAATTGGAACACCAATGGAAATTTACGATACTCCAGCAACAACATTTGTTGCTGATTTTATTGGTTCTCCTCCTATGAATTTTCTTGATCGCCATGTCTTAGAACAACATTTAGGGCATTCATTTTCTTATGGTGAAGAAACTGATCTTTTAGCATTCAGACCTGAAATAATCTTATTGGGCCAACATCCAGATAAAGGGCCTGTCTTTCACACAAAAATTGAGCTTATCAAGCTTATTGGAACAGGTTGCCATGTTTTAACGCGTTGGAATGGTATCATCTTTACGATTGAAATAAAAGAACGCTTGACACACGACTATGGTCAAAAACTAAGTTTCACTGTTGCTCATCAGAATTTTCATACTTTTAATAAAAACACAGGAAAGCGCACAAATAATAAGTAAGCATTAATTGATGTGATACGACTCTCTTTTATGCTGCGTCATGATAATGTTGTATTTTGACTTTCTCGATTACATTCACAAAATCAGAGTATAACCGATGAGATTAAAAATAAAATTTTAAAAGTTTTGGTAATGGTTCATTGTCACATGATGTTGAGAATATTCGAAACGCTCGTATAATGAAATCTTGCACTTTTATGGTCTATAAGAAGAATATTATTTTCAAACATCAAACATAATAAAGTTCTTTTCATTGTAGAAAAACATCAAGAGATAATAACCATTTATTAACCATATTTCTTCTCATTTAGAAAGGTACTTTATCAATAAAAAACAATCTATTATTATCTATTTCCTGATGTAATAATTTATGTATCTTATAAAGAATGAATAAGAAAAATAGAGAGAGAAAATTATTCATAGATGATGGCACTATGCACCTTATATCTTAACTTTGATCCATTTTAGCATCTATAGGGTATAAATTTTTTCTGTAAAATCAACTTTGTTTTATATCATTGTCACCAATCATGAGGATTGAGTATTATTGGTAACATAATCATAGATCTATGATTTTATGAATTTTTTCTTCTCTCTTTCGTAGAAGATTTTTTAAGGTTTCGTGATAGCATCAATGATGGTATTTACATTATGTTCCATCATATCGAGATAAGTTGCTGCAGGGCCATTTTTGTTTGACAATGCATCAGAATAAAGTGTTCCACCAATTGTTAAACCTGTTTCTTTTGCAATCTGTTTTATGAGACGGGGATTAGAGATATTTTCAACGAATAGGGCAGCTGCTTTATTCGCTTTAATTTGTTGGATAAGCTTGGCAACATCGGCTGCGGTTGCTTCAGCTTCTGTTGAAGCACTTTGAGGGGCAAGGATAGTAAAACCATATTCCTTGGCAAAATAGCCAAACGCGTCATGAGATGTGATAATGATACGTTTATCTTTAGGAATGGCAGCAATTTTTGTTTTCAGGGTATCTTGTGCTATTTTAAGTTTTTGGATGTAGGTTTCGGCATTTTTTTTGTAGCTGGTACAGGATTGTGGATCGATTTTACAAAAAGCAGCAGCGATATTCTTCACATAGATTTTGACATTGGGAATTGTTTGCCAAGCGTGTGGATCAATAACGCTGTGGTGGTGATGGGCATTATGTTCTTGATTTTTCATTTTGAGGGAAGGAATGTTAGCGCTAACTTCGACAAGAAGTGCTTTTGTCCCACTTGCTGTAATGAGGCGATCAATAAATCCTTCTAAATGAAGCCCGTTGATGAAAATAATTTGAGCATTTCTAAGAGCCTGAGCATCATGGGGGGTAGGTTCATAAGTGTGGGTATTCGCATTTGGACCTACAAAAGTGGTCATAGAGATATGGTTGTCTCCTACATTTTTTACGAGATCTGCGAGAATAGAAAAGCTCGCAACAACTTTGATTTTATTGTGTGCAGAAGCAGAAAATGGAGAAAGGGCAAGCAATAAAGCTCCAAGAAGAACAAATTTTTGAGCAAACTTAGGCACATTTTTTTCCTTAAAGTGAGGAGGTATAAAAGAGGTGGGGAAACCATGTTACAATAAAGCCACGTGGACTTATCAAACAGGAAACAAGATAAATAAATCCTGCGGCAATGATGATAGCAGGGCCGGAGGGAAGTGAAAGATGAAAAGAAAGCAGGAGACCACATACGCTAGAAATGATTCCAAAAAGAGTGGAAAGCGCGCAAATAGGGACTAGCCGTGAAAACCAAAAACGGGCTGTAATGGCTGGAATCATCATAATACCAACGGAAAGTAATGTTCCTAGTGATTGAAAGCCTCCAACCAGATTCAACACCACAAGTCCAAGCAATGAAATATGAATATATTTACTCAATGGAGAGAGTGATTTAAAAAAGAGGGGATCAAAGCTTTCTAAAACGAGTGCACGCCAAAAAATACAAAGGCTGCAGAGTGTAATCAGCATTATAGTAGCGATTAACCAAAGGGCTTGTGCATCAAGTGCAAGAACCGATCCGAATAAGAGATGAAGCAGCTCAATTGTTGAGTCTTTCAGTGAGATAATAATAACACCTGCTGCGAGTGCAATAAGATAAAAGACGGTCATGGATGCATCTTCTTTCTGAAAGCTGTTTCGTGAAATCAAAATGGTTGCTAAAGCAACAATAAGACCAGCGAAGATGCCACCAAGTGTCATAGATATGAGGGAAAAACCACAAATCAGAAAAGCAATTGCAACACCAGGAAGAATGGCATGAGAGATAGCATCTCCTGTCAAGCTCATTCCACGGAGCATCAAAAATACACCAACAGGACAAGCGCTAATAGACAGAAAAATAGAACCGATAAGGGCGTTTTGCATAAATTGGAAATCAACAAAGGGGGCAAGAAAAAATGTATACACGTCTTATAACCTAAGAAAGAGAGGATCATTGATGAGAAGATTTTGTTTTTGTGCGCTAATAGGGAAAGAATTGGATGTGAGAGGTGGCATAACGTGATGAAGGGTGTTGTTTAAAAACTGTGTTGTTTCTCCATAAAAGGCGTTTTGTTGATCAATTTGAATCATTTGGGGGAAAAATTCTTGCACGATGAGAGGGTTATGGAGTGCGGTGAGAATTGTGCGTCCTTGCTGTTGCCAGTATGTGATCAGAGCAAGAAGGTCTTTTTGGGTATTATGATCTACACCATTGAAAGGTTCATCAAGTAAAATAATATTGGCATCTTGTACAATGATACGTGCAAAAAGAGCGCGTTGTAATTGCCCGCCTGATAATGTTTCAAGCGAACGGGGTGCGAGTTCTGTAAGCCCAACCATTTTAAGAGCATTTTGAATCTTAGAATCATAAGGGCGCTGATTCTTCCATAATCCACAAAAAGACCACAGTCCTGTTTTTACAAGCGTTTTCACATCAATTGGAAATGTTTTATCCACATCACATTGCTGAGCAAGATAAGCAATGCGGCTTTTTTTTGGTTTTGTAATTTTTCCTTTAAGAGGTTTAATCAATCCGGCGATGGCTTTTAGCAGTGTCGATTTTCCAGCGCCATTATCACCTGTTATTGCAACCAATGAACCAGCTTTTAACTTTGCTGAAAAGTTCTTTATTGCTATTCTATTCCTATAGCCTAATGTTGTCTTATTGAAGTACAGATCCATATTTTTTACCATCGTTACTTATTATTTTGGAAACTATGTAATAATATAACGTTTGTCAACAAAATGTTATATTATTACATAGTTTTGAGTACTGAAAATTTTAGTGGGAAGATCGTGGAAAATTAAAAATAATAATTGAATTCACCTTGACGAAAGAGAGAGAGTATATACTATATATAGTATCAAAATGATTGGTGATTCTAAATAAGCACAAGAGAGGGTGTTAGTGTGTTTCGTTTGGTATCTAAGTTATTTCCATTATTGTAAAGAGTTTATTGGCCAAAGGTATAGCAGTATTTTTACTGAAGGGTCTCTTTTGGAAGGATTTCCTTTCGTTTTTGTAATTGATTTTTGCCGTAAAAGAGCAAACAGAGCTCTTGAAAAACGGTAGTTTAGAACATTAGTTTTTTAGACAGCAGGAGGGAATTGTAATGCAAGCAAAAGATTGTTTTATAACTAGGGGGCTTTGCCATTTAAGTTGTAGAATAATCGCTTATTCTCATCATAGTGTTTGAAGTTATTTGATGAGAGGAATTCTGTTATGTTCAGGAAGCTGTGTATTATTTGAAAATAACCACATGTTTTGCGTACAATTTCTATTTTTTGTTATTCTTGAGTACCTATAAAATTATTAGATTGACCTTTCAGGGTTGATTGTTTGGAATTGTGAAAGTTGAAGAAAATGTCGATCACTATTTATAGCAAACCATCTTGTGTCCAATGTGATGCTACACGCCGCGCTTTTGATGCAAAAGGCATTCATTATCGTGTTGTTGATATTTCTTGTGATGAACAAGCATACAGTTTTGTTCAATCTCTGGGGTATCGTCAGGTTCCTGTCGTTGTTTGTGGTGAAAATCATTGGTCTGGTTTTAGACCAGATATGATTAGTGGTCTTTGTGCTTAATGGGGCTTATTGTTTATTATTCGAGTGCAACGGGTAATACAGAACATTTTGTCTCGCAGCTTGGGCAACGACTCTTCAAAATTGATAAAAAAAAGCCTTCTGCATTGGTTGGTGAACCTTATGTATTGGTTGTTCCTACATATGCAGATGGCGAAGGAAGAGGGGCCGTGCCGAAAGCCGTTGTCCAGTTTCTTAATGAAGCTGAGAACCGAAAATTAATTCGTGGTGTTATTGGCGGTGGGAATCGTAATTTTGGTCGCTATTATAATCTAGCAAGTAAAATTATTGCTGAAAAATGTTGTGTACCTTGCCTTTATCGTTTTGAGCTGCGTGGAACTGATGAAGACGTTATTTATGTAAAAAAGGGATTGGAAAGATTTTGGAAACAATTGGTATAGGACAATCGCAGAAATCGGATCAGATTACTGATTATCATGCGTTGAATGCGATGCTTAATCTTTATGATGAAAATGGTCATATTCAATTTGATATGGATCGGCTTGCTGCGCGGCAATATTTTCTTCAGCATGTTAATCAAAATACAGTTTTTTTTCATAACCTGAAGGAAAAAATAGATTACTTAATAGAAGAAGGTTATTATGAAAAAGCTTTATTTGAGCTTTATGATTTTTCTTTTATTAAAAAGCTTTTTAAACGTGCTTATGCATTTAAGTTTCGTTTTCCTACCTTTTTAGGCGCATTTAAGTATTATACCAGCTATACACTGAAAACTTTTGATGGGAAACGTTATCTTGAACGTTATGAAGATCGCGTCTGTCTTGTAGCTTTATATTTGGCACAAGGGAATAAAGCTCTTGCTGAAAGTTTTGTGGATGAAATTATTACAGGACGTTTTCAACCGGCAACACCGACATTTTTAAATGCTGGGAAAAAACAACGAGGTGAATTGGTTTCGTGTTTTTTGCTACGTGTTGAAGATAATATGGAATCGATAGGTCGTTCGGTTAATTCGGCTTTGCAGCTTTCAAAACGTGGTGGAGGTGTAGCGCTTTGTTTAACGAATTTGCGGGAAGCAGGGGCGCCAATTAAGCAAATAGAAAATCAGTCCTCAGGTGTTTTACCGGTGATGAAACTCTTAGAAGATTCTTTTTCTTACGCCAATCAGCTTGGGGCACGACAGGGGGCTGGAGCTGTTTATTTGCATGCTCATCATTTAGATATTATGAAGTTTTTGGATACAAAGCGTGAAAATGCTGATGAAAAAGTTAGAATTAAAACGCTTTCGCTTGGTGTCGTTATTCCTGATATTACTTTTGAGCTTGCACGGAATAATGAGGATATGTATCTCTTCTCATCGTATGACATCGAGCGTGTGACAGGTAAGCCCTTTAGCGATATTTCTTTAACGGAGCATTATCGTTCTTTTGTTGATAATGCAAAGATTCGTAAAAAGAAAATAAATGCACGCGTTTTTTTCCAGACATTAGCGGAAATTCAATTTGAGTCCGGTTATCCCTATATTTTATTTGAGGATACTGCTAATCGATCGAATCCGATAGCTGGGCGCATAAGTATGAGCAATTTATGTTCAGAAATTTTGCAGGTGAGTGAGGCGAGTGAACTGGAGACAGATTTAACTTATCGCACGATTGGAAGTGATATATCCTGCAATCTTGGATCCATGAATATTGCCAATGCAATGGAAAGTCCTGATTTTGGACAGACCGTGGAATCTGCTGTTCGTGCTCTTACTGCTGTTTCGGATATGAGCAATATTGCTTGTGTGCCTTCCATTGCGAAAGGCAATACTGAAAGTCATGCGATTGGTTTGGGACAAATGAATTTGCATGGGTTTCTAGCGCGTGAGCAGATCTATTATGGGTCTCCAGAAGCGATTGATTTTACCAATATCTATTTTTATATTGTGACATATCACGCCATACGGGCTTCCAATTTAATTGCGCACGAACGTCAAGAAATGTTTGCAGGGTTTGAAAAATCAGCTTATGCAGATGGACGTTTTTTCGAAAAATATATTGAAAAAGAATGGAAACCGCAATTTCCGCTTGTGCAAGAGCTTTTTGCACGGAATAATATTGTTATTCCAGATCAAAAGGATTGGCAGGAACTCAAAAAATTAGTTATTGAGTATGGGCTTTATAACCGCAATTTGCAGGCAGTTCCACCTACGGGATCTATTTCCTATATTAATCATGCCACTTCTTCCATTCATCCAATTGCTTCAAAAATTGAAATTCGCAAAGAAGGAAAAATTGGGCGCGTTTATTATCCCGCTCCTTATATGGATAATACGAATTTGAATTTTTACCAAGATGCTTATGAGATTGGTCCTGAAAAAATTATAGATACCTATGCTGCTGCAACACAGCATGTTGATCAAGGTCTTTCATTAACATTATTTTTTCCTGATACAGCGACCACACGTGATATTAACCGCGCACAAATTTATGCTTGGAAAAAGGGTATCAAGAGTATTTACTATGTACGATTACGGCAAGTAGCATTAAGTGGAACAGAAGTTGATGGCTGTGTTTCGTGCAGTTTATAGGAGATCATCATATGACAAAGATTACAACCAAAAATCCTGTTGTGTGTGCTGTTAATTGGAATAGATTACATGATGAGAAAGATCTTGAAGTATGGAACCGCTTAACTGGGAATTTTTGGTTACCTGAGAAAGTTCCACTTTCCAATGATATTCCCTCATGGTCAAGCTTAACGGATGAAGAACGCAAGCTAACGATTCGTGTTTTTACAGGACTAACGCTTCTCGATACAATTCAAAACACTGTAGGAGCCATTTCGCTTCTGGCTGATGCGATAACAGAGCATGAGGAGGCAGTTTTGACGAATATTGCCTTCATGGAAGCGGTTCATGCACGTTCTTATTCCTCTATTTTTTCAACCCTTTGTTCGACGGTAGAAGTTGATGATGCGTTTAGATGGTCAGAAGAAAATATTCATTTGCAGAAAAAGGCTAGATTAGTACTTGAGCGTTATGAAGCAAATGATCCACTTAAGAAAAAAATTGCTTCGACTTTGCTGGAAAGCTTTTTATTTTATTCTGGTTTTTATTTGCCCATGTATTGGGCCAGTCGCGCTAAGTTGACCAATACAGCAGATCTTATTCGACTAATCATTCGTGATGAAGCAGTCCATGGTTATTATATAGGTTATAAATTCCAATTGGGCTTTGCAAAGCTTGATGAAGCCAAAAGACAAGAAATTAAAGATTTTGCTTTTAACCTGCTCTTTGATCTTTATAACATCGAGTGCAAATATACTGAAGATCTTTATGATGCGCTTGGATTGACAGAAGATGTTAAAATTTTTCTTCATTATAACGCTAACAAGGCTTTAATGAATTTAGGTTTTGAAGCTCTTTTCCCCCCTGAGGTTTGTCGTGTTAATCCCGCTATTTTGGCAGCTTTATCACCAAACTCTGACGAAAATCATGACTTTTTTTCAGGGGCAGGTTCTTCTTATGTCATTGGCAAGGCGGTTGCTACTACGGATGATGATTGGGAATTTTAATGTTTGCATGCAAATAGAAGTGCGCGGGGTATTCCACTGAGGTCTTTGCGCATTTCTAAACATTGAAAGCCATTTGTTTCAAACAAATTGCATACTTCTTTTTCTTGAGAGTAACCAATTTCAACAGCGATAGTGCCGTTTTCTTTTAAGTAGTTGGCTGCTTCATGGGCGAGCTTTCGATAAAAATCAAGACCATCTTTTCCACCGACAAGAGCGCGCAATGGATCATGTAAGCGCACTTCTTTTGCAAGTTTTTTGATATCTTTTGCGGGAATATAAGGTGGATTGGAAACAATAAAATCAAAGTGACCAGTGACAGAATCAAACCAATCGCTAAGAAGAGGTGTGAAGCGATGTATTACTTCAGCATTTTTTGCATTTTTTGTCGCTGTTTTAAGGGCATCTTCAGAAATATCGACAGCGACTGCATAGGATTGTGGAATTTGTTTAAGAATGGCAATGGCAATGGCGCCACTTCCTGTCCCCATATCAAGGAGTGTTATTTTTCTCGAGTTTTTGATCTGTTTTTGGAGAAAAGGGAGAACAAGATCTATCAGCGTTTCTGTATCAGGGCGAGGTTCTAACGTCTCTTGAGACAACGTAAAAGATATACCATAAAATTCTCGTGCTCCTATAATACGGTAAATGGGTTCGCCTGCAATACGGCGTTGTAAAGCCTGTTCTATTTGTATAATATGCTCAGAAGATAGATGCATATCTGGTTTAGAAATTCTTTCAGCAGCATTTATTCCTGTTATCCATTCAACGAGTATTCTCGCATCGAGATCGGCTTCAGCAATCCCTTTCGTGCGCAATTTTTCTTGCATTTGTTGGATAACATTCTTGAAAGAATATTTGCTCAATTATTATCCATTTCCATCAGCAGTGTTGTTTGATGATCTGAGATGAGTGCATGAAGAAGTTCATCAAGATCTCCCTCTAGAATGCGATCAAGCTTATACAAGGTTAGATTAATACGGTGATCCGTGATGCGTCCTTGTGGAAAATTATAGGTACGAATGCGTTCTGAACGATCACCAGAACCAACTTGGCTCTTACGGGAAGCTGAACGTTCATTTTCCGCTTTTTGTCGTTCGATATCGAATAAGCGTGCCCGTAAAATTTGAAGGGCTCGTGCTCGGTTTTGATGTTGTGATTTTTCTGCTTGTACGACCATAATTCCTGTTGGAATATGCGTGATACGAACAGCTGAATCCGTTGTATTAACATGCTGTCCTCCTGCTCCAGATGCACGCATTGTGTCGATACGAATATCTTCAGGACGAATATCAATATCAATATCTTCAGCCTCTGGAAGTACAGCAACGGTAGCAGCAGATGTATGGATACGTCCACCTGTCTCTGTTTCAGGGATGCGTTGCACACGATGGACACCTGATTCATATTTCAATTTAGAAAAAACACCTTTTCCTGAAATGCTAGCAATAATCTCTTTATATCCGCCAACTTCCCCCTCACTGAGTGAAATAACTTCTACTTTCCAATGGTGAGCATGGGCATAACGTTCATACATGCGAAAAAGATCACCGGAAAAAAGTGCTGCTTCTGATCCACCCGTTCCTGCTCGAATTTCAATAATAGCGCTTTTTTCATCAGCAACATCTTTAGGCAAAAGCAGAATCTGGAGTTCTTTTTCAAATTGCTCTACTTTTTTATATAACGATGATAGCTCTTCTTGGGCAAGATTACGCATCTCTATATCTGTTTGTTTATCGTTGATAATCGTTTCTAATTCTGTAATCTCTTCGTAAAGAGCATTTAATGCGCGTATAGAGGTAATAACGGGTTGTAGTTCTGCATATTCAGAAGCTAATTTGACATATGTTTCAGCATTTGGATTGGTTGTCATTTGGCTTTCAATTATTTCAAAGCGCTTTTCAAGCTGTTTTATGCGATCTTGTGGCAAAGAAACCATGATAATACTGGCCTAATTTTTCATAATACAATTTTTTATAATATTTTGTTGCAACATTTCTCATTATAACAGTTTTTTTGTTATAACACTGGCAATGAATTATTGTATAGCATCATACCAAAAGGGGTAATAGAGCAGAAAAACTTTTTTGCCAATGAAAACTATTATATTTTAAAAGTAAATTTTTATAAAATTCGATTTATCTGAGATATCTTCATCTCATGGCATATAATCATCTTTTTAAGAGTTTTTTTTTCCGTAAAGTTCAAGACGATGATGAACAATATCATAGCCAAGGGATTTTGCAATTTCCTCCTGCAGTTTTTCAATAATATCAGAATGAAACTCGATAACTTGTCCTGTTTCTATATCAATGAGATGATCATGATGTTGCCCATCTGCTTGCTCAAAACGAGATGGACCACCACTAAAGGTATGGCGGTGAATTGTTCCATTTCCTTCTAATATTTTCATGGTTCGATAAACTGTTGAGAGTGAAATACTCGAATCTATTTTGTTTGCACGCTGAAAAATTTCAAATGCATTGGGGTGATCATTTGTATCAGTCAAAATATCAAGAATAACACGCCGCTGGCGCGTTACTCTTAAACCAGCTGTGCGCAATTCTTGCTCATAGTCTCGCTTTTTATTCATCGTTCACTGTTTGCTTTTCAAACAAAGGCTCCATGACAGTGTTTGTATTTTTTCTCTGAACCGCAAGGACAACGTTCATTGCGTCCAACTTTTCCCCATGTGCTTACATCATTGGGGTCACGGTCTTGTGGATTAACAAACCTATTTTCTTGTGATCGTGCCCATAATGGTGGAGTATTTTCTTGATTTTGATCATTAAAAACAGAAGAATCAGCACCAGTTTGTTCCGGCAGGGACGGATCGGTAGTTTGTTGAATAATTTCAAAGCGCATAAGTTTAGAAGTCACAATCCGGCGCAAATTTCTTAGCATACTTTGAAAGAGTTCAAAAGATTCGGTCTTATACTCATTGAGTGGATCTCGTTGTGCATAACCACGAAAACCCACAACAGAACGCAAATGGTCTAAACTTACCAGATGTTCACGCCATAACGTGTCAATAGTTTCGAGCAATACTGCTTTGTGAAAATAAGCCATAACTTCTGGAGAATATCGTTCAGTACGCTCATTTTCAAGTTTTGTAACAGCATCTGATACACGCTCTAGAATTTGCTCCTCGGCAATTCCATCTTCTTTTGCCCATTCTTCCACTGGAAGCTCAAGATTAAAGAGTTGTTGAAGCTCTTCTTCAAGAGTTTTTGCATCCCATTTTTCAGAATATGTCCCTGAAGGAATATAAGCCTCTACGAGATCCTCTACGACTTCATTACGCATTTCAAGGATCATTTCTGATAAATCATCTGCGTTCATGACCTCCATACGCTGTTCAAAAATAACCTTGCGTTGATCATTCATGACATCATCATATTTTAGCAGATTTTTACGAATTTCAAAGTTTCGTGCTTCGACCTTTTTTTGTGCTTTTTCAAGGGCTTTATTAATCCATGGATGGATAATAGCTTCATTTTCTTTCAATCCAAGTTTTTGCAGCATACCATCCATACGGTTAGAGCCAAAGATACGCATAAGATCATCTTGAAGAGAGAGAAAGAATTTTGAGCGACCAGGATCGCCTTGGCGACCAGAACGTCCACGAAGTTGGTTATCAATACGACGGCTTTCATGACGTTCAGTAGCGATAACGTAAAGCCCTCCAGCCGCTAAAGCTTTTTCTTTAAGCTTCTGAACATCTTTTTTTATTTCTTCAATTTTAGCTGTCCGCTCTGGACCTTCTGGGATATCCTGTAACTCTTGTCGGATGCGCATTTCAACATTACCACCAAGCTGTATATCCGTACCGCGTCCTGCCATGTTGGTTGCAATGGTGAGAGCTCTAGGAACTCCTGCTTGCGCAATGATATATGCTTCTTGTTCGTGATAGCGAGCATTTAAGACTCTAAAATCGGTAATGCCTTCTTTTCGCAAACGCTCTGCCAATTGTTCTGACTTTTCAATAGAGGTTGTTCCAACAAGAATAGGCTGTTCTTTTTCGTGAGCTTGACGGATATCACGCACAATTGCCCGATATTTCTCTTCTGCTGTTCGATAAATCTCATCATCTTCATCAATACGTTGTATTGGCAAATTTGTAGGGATTTCGACAACGTCAAGACCATAAATATTTCTGAATTCTTCGGCTTCTGTTGTTGCAGTTCCAGTCATGCCAGATAATTTCCTATACATACGGAAGTAATTTTGGAAAGTGATGGAAGCAAGTGTCTGGTTTTCTGGTTGAATAACAACATGCTCTTTAGCTTCTAACGCTTGATGAAGTCCTTCAGAATAACGCCGCCCAGGCATCATTCGCCCTGTAAATTCGTCAATAATAACGATTTCATCATTGCGAACAATATAATCTTTATCGCGAGCAAAGAGTTTATGAGCTTTTAGAGCATTATTGACATGATGAACGATAGCGACATTTTCTATGTCATAAAGACTCTCACCTTTAAGATGCCCAGCTTGTTCGAGCATTTTTTCAATTTTTTCAGTACCAACTTCGGTAAAGGTCGTTGTTTTTTGTTTTTCGTCTATTTCATAGTCTTCTGGAGTTAAGGCAGGAATAAATGTATCAATAAGGTTATAGAAGTCAGTACGATCTTCTAGAGGACCAGAAATAATAAGGGGGGTACGGGCTTCATCAATAAGAATCGAATCAACTTCATCAACAATTGCGTAATGATGTCCACGTTGGACCATTTGACTATGATCGAAAGCCATATTATCACGCAAATAATCAAAACCTAGTTCATTATTTGTGGCATAGGTGATGTCGCATGCATAGGCTTCTCGGCGGGCATCACTATCAAGATCATGAAGAATCACGCCTGTTGTAAGCCCTAGAAAACTAAAAATTTTCCCCATTGTTTCAGCATCACGACTGGCGAGATAATCGTTTACTGTCACAACATGAACGCCTTTACCTTCCAATGCATTGAGATAAATTGGTAGAGTTGCCATTAATGTTTTACCTTCACCAGTACGCATTTCAGCTATGCCGCAGTCGTGAAGGACCATTCCACCAATAAGTTGCACGTCAAAAGGACGCATGTCATAAACACGTTTTGCGGCTTCACGAACAGTCGCGAAAGCTTCTGGTAAGAGCAAATCAACACTTTCACCTTCACTAAGACGTTTACGAAAGGCATCTGTTTTTTGGTAAAGCTGCTCATCACTTAATTTTACGAATTGTTCTTCCAAAGCATTAATTTGTGCAACTTTTTGGCGGAGTGCTTTGAGATGTCGCTCATGAGCTGAACCAAAAAACTTACGGGCAAAAACACCTAAACTGACCATCTCTGGCCCTTTCTTTTAATTGTTGTCACTCTTGTTGGGTAATTCATACGCTCTCCCCATACTCTACATTTTCTTCAAATTATCTGATATCATTAGTGACATCATGAAATGCAGATGGTACCATTATACTTGCTGGTGTGCAATTTTTCACTCTAATTATAAAGTAGAGATAAGAGGCTAAGCGCTTTATGTCAACTTTAAGTATGCTATTTAACTGATACAATACAAAGTAATTTAAGATACAATATGTCATTTTTCTCTATTATCATGTTTTTCATCTGCATTAGATAGGATTGGAGAAACTGAGATAAAAGGATAATTTTATACTTTTTTAAAATAAAATTACTAATTTATTTCTCTATGTTTAAAGATTAAAGTGTTATGGTAAAGAAAATTGGAATCTTGAACCTGCCTTCATTTTTAAGGAGTATATTTATGAAATTTAACTTTATCACGCTTTTTTTAGCATCAACTTTATTGGCAAGTACAAGTTTAGGGGTGAGTGCTCAAGAAGGTTTGAATTCATCGTCGAGTGATTTAAAGACTTTAGAGAAAACTTCTGAAAAAGCCGTTTCTCCTTCTCATGTTATGGCGGTTATTGATGGGAAAAATATTACAGCAGGCCAATTGGATGATTTAGCGCTTGAAATAAATCCTAATTTAGCACGTTTTCCTGATGAACAACGCCGTATGATGGTTCTAAAAGCTTATTTAGATATGCAGGCCCTCGCAAAAGCAGCAAGAAGCAAAGGTCTTGATAAGACAGAAGCTTACGATAAACGTATGGCAGTCATGCGTGACAATGTTCTTCAACAGCTTTATTTTAAACAGGCGATTGTTGATAAAATATCGGATACTGATTTGGAAGCTCTTTATAAGCAAGAAGTTGCTGCTTTACCTAAAGAGGATGAGGTTAAAGCGCGTCATATTTTGGTCAAAACGAGAAAAGAAGCAGAAGCTATCATTAAGCATTTAAATAAAGGCGAAAATTTTGAAGAGATTGCAAAGAAAAGTTCAACAGATGGTTCTGCTGCCGTTGGGGGTGATCTTGGTTATTTTAGCCATGGTCAAATGGTCAAGCCTTTTGAAGATGCCGCATTTGGTTTGAAAGTTGGCGAATACACAAAACAACCCGTTGAAAGTCCTTTTGGTTGGCATATTATTAAATTAGAAGATCGTCGTGTAAAACAACCGCCTGCATTTGATGATGTTAAAGAGATGTTGCGGACACAGCTAATAAAAAAGCGCTATCAAGAACTGATTGTTGATTTGCGTAGCAAGATAGATGTGAAATACCCTGATCCTAATGTTACAAAAATCATGGAATCGCTTCATCAAAATGGGACGCTACTTCCCGATGAGACATCTGATGAAGAAGATACGGAATAGCTAGGAAAAATAAGTAGATAGCCTCTTTAATAGATAATTTGCTAGGTTAGTTTTGTTCAAAAAGCCTAGCAGTTTTCTATGAGAGGTTATTGATCTGCAATCATTTCATTTTTTATAGAAGGCATATTGTGGTTTTGAAAATCTCTCCTTTGTCTCCTCAAAAGATCCAAGAGCTTTCTCCATTATCTGGTGTACGGATAGCAACAGCTGAAGCTGGGATTAAATATAAAGATCGTACAGATCTTCTTTTCATCATATTCGATAAGCCAGTGAGTGTAGCCGGTGTTTTTACCCGTTCAAAATGTCCATCTGCACCTGTAGAGCATTGTCGTGCATCGCTTCCTCATGGGGTTGCAAGGGGTGTTGTTGTGAATTCTGGAAATGCAAATGCTTTTACAGGAAGCAAAGGAAAGCACACAACCGATGCAATTATTTGTGCAGCAGCGAACGCTTTAAAGGTTAGAGAAGATGAAATTTTTATAGCTTCTACGGGTGTTATTGGTGAGCCAATGGATGCATCGGGTATTGTCAATCTTTTACCAGGTATGACAGAGACAGCAGAAGAGGGAAATTGGTTGGAAGCTGCAAAAGCCATAATGACAACGGACACATTTCCAAAACTTGCGACGCGCACTTTTGACTGTGGGGGAGAGCGTGTTACCATTAATGGAATTGCAAAAGGTGCTGGTATGATTGCACCCGATATGGCGACAATGCTGTCATTTGTGGTTAGTGATGCTACCATTTCTTCGGATGCACTCCAATCCATGTTATCAGAGGCAGTTGAGGGTTCTTTCAATTCAATTACTGTTGATAGCGATACCTCAACTTCAGATACGCTTATGTTGTTTGCGACAGGGAAAGAACATTTTCCCTGCATTAGATGTAAAACAGATCCGCGTTATCAAGTATTCTCAAAGCACTTGAGTGCACTTCTGCAGGAACTTGCACTACAAGTTGTTTGTGATGGTGAAGGTGCTCGTCATTTAATTGAGGTTAATGTGGTGGGTGCTACAACAAATAATGCAGCTAAAACTATTGCTTTATCAATTGCAAATTCACCGCTCGTAAAAACGGCTATTGCCGGTGAAGATGCGAATTGGGGGCGGGTCGTTATGGCAGTTGGGAAGGCCGGTGTTGAAGTCGATCGTGATCTATTGACGATTTGGTTTGGTGAGCATCGTGTGGCCGTGAATGGCGTACGAGATCCTGAGTATTGTGAAGAGACAATAGGTACTTATATGCAAGGTAAACACATCACGATTCGTGTTGATATCGGTTTGGGTAAGAGTACGGCGACGGTTTGGTCTTGCGATTTAACAAAAGAGTACGTTATGATCAATAGCGATTACAGAAGTTAATGGATGCACTTTATATTTAACAGTTTATTATTTTTCAGAGCAAATGGGGTATGTGAGCTCTTTTAGGAGCAGAGGGGATATGATAGAAAAGTCAGTTATCTTTATGTTCCCTATTGGGGAGTGATATGTGTATGAAAAGTTCCATTCTTCTTGTTATTGCATGTGCACTGTTAGATCAGAATAATCGTGTTTTGCTTACACAGCGTCCTGAAGGAAAATCACTGGCTGGTTTATGGGAGTTCCCTGGTGGCAAGGTTGAGCAAGGTGAAACTCCGGAAGCATCATTAATTCGTGAACTAGAGGAAGAGCTTGGTATTTATGTTCAACCAAATAATTTACACCCTTTAACGTTTGCGAGCCATAGCTATAAAACATTTCATCTCTTAATGCCATTGTATCTTTGTGACCATTATGAGGGCGTTGCGCAAGGACGAGAAGGGCAAAATTTAGAATGGGTTTTTATTAATGATCTTGATAAATACCCTATGCCTGATGCTGATAAACCATTGGTTCAGGTATTGAAAAATCACCTTCTTTAATGTGTTATAAGAAGGAAATATTGTTTAAATATAAATTAATATATTGAGTTATAATGATAATTTATAATTTTTTTATGTTGCATGGGGAAGTCCAGAGTCGTAAAAATTTTTCTCATTCAAATCTGTTTTATGTTAAATTAATCAAAACCATTCTTTTGCACGTTCCAAGCGGGGAGATTCATGTGGATAAAATTATTTAAGAAAGAAATAAAATACGTGCTGAAAGAACACTCTCCAATAGCCAAGGGTTATCGCAACATTGAGAATTGGCAAAGTGTATAATGATGCCTTTGCACGCTTCATAAGCATAAAAATGGTGGTAGATAATGGATTTATACTTTTCGCGATTATTATTGAGAGATTGTCTTGGAGGCACCGAGAGATATTAGGAGTATTTATTTCGTAAGATATCGATAATAGGAAAAATTTCAAAAAATATTGCTTTTGATTAAGAGGGGCATATCCCTTACGTAATATAGAACGCCATTGTGTTGCATATTTGCGGGGTTGTTTAAAAGAGGCATCTCGCAATATTCCAAAGCCCATTTCGTGCCGGCACTCGTGAATGGTATAATGGTAAAACTTTATAAGATAAAATCTATTGAGCGCCACTATCTTTACGCTTATGAAGGAGTAAGCTAGTTCCAATGTTAGTTACGATAGCTCTTGGCATTTGAGAGCATTCAGAAGGGATATTTTTCTTTTCGTAATCATTTTTACTTATACATCAATCCCGCTTGTGATGAACAGACAAGCGGCTTTGATTGATCCAACATAAAAACAGATTTGAAATAAAAAATCTTACGATATTTAGAATGCTTGACGCAGAGTGAATGATGGAAAATTATCCTTATAAATCAATATATTGTAATAATAAAACATTCAATTAATTTTTTATAGGAGGCATGTATGAAGTTTCTTGAATTGGACGGCGTTTTGCGATGGGATATTGATTTTTTTTAGCGATACGCGTAATTGCTTTTTCCAAGGGCTCAATCATAACGTCCATAGAAAAACCATTTGCGTGAATAATATTTGCGTGATCAACCATAATAGCAACATGATCTTTCCAAAAAATTAAATCGCCTCGTTGAAGTTTATCAGTATCTGTAAGAGGACTGCCTATAGTTTCTTGCTGCATATCGGTGTCACGTAAAACTATTTGATCGGTCATCATCATAGAGAGCTGAATGAGTCCCGAACAATCAATTCCAAAACCGCTGACACCACCCCAAAGATAAGGTGTACGGATAAAGGTTTCTGCAACTGTGACATAATCTTCATATACGCGTCCAATGGGGTTGAGATGACTCGTAATGATTGCTGTTCCATTTTCAAGAATAGAATACATTGTGTCACGGACTTCAATTTCATCAACAACACTGACTTTGCTTCCCATAGATAATGGGGATACTATTGGTCCACGTAAGTCAGCGTGTAAATATTTAAATGTGCGTGGTACTGAAACCACATGCGTTTGTTTTATGGTTGATGTACAAAGAACTTTTGTATCAATATAACCGACATAACCATCTTTGAGTGATTGTCCCCACGACAATGTTTTCCCTTGTTCAAAAATGAGAAGTTCTTCTCCCAATAAGCATTCTGTTTGTCTTTCACTTTTTTTACTATTTTCTTTAAAAAGTCCAGCGACCGCTGTATTAACACGTCTTTTTTCACCTTGAACAAAGCGTTGAGCTGTAATTTCTGTTTCAAGACGTTGATCTGCTAGATCATCTCTGAATGCATGAAGTCTTGGGTCTTTAGAGATCATCTTTTTGCTTTCCATTTTGTTACTTCTTACCTTTAAACAAACTCATGAAAACTCTATTGGTAAGGTTTTTATCCTCAAACAAAACTAAGAACACAGTGTAAGATCAATTATTCTTTAAGCTGCAAAATTGTCCATTTTTGTGGATATTTGTGTCAAAATTCATTTTTAAAAATATTATAAAGGGCACGAATAGTTTGTGCTGATCCACCAATAGGGTATCCTGGTTTTTCTTTTGGAACCCATCCATAAAGGTCAAAATGCGCAAAATGTTCAGCTTTTTCAACAAAAGAATTAAGAAATAAAGCAGCTGTTATAGAACCAGCAAAGCTGTTTCCAGTTACATTGTTAAGATCAGCAATTGGTGATGATAACATCTCTTGGTAAGGTTTCCAAAGGGGCATTTGCCAAAGAGGATCAAAGACAGCGTGAGCAGATTCAGAAATTTGTTGTGCCCATATTGAATCATTACAATAAAATGCGGGAAGATCTGGTCCTAGTGCTATACGCGCTGCCCCTGTTAAAGTAGCCATACAAAGCATGAATTGTGGACTTTCTTCATCACCATAGGCGAGTGCATCGGCAAGGACAAGGCGCCCTTCAGCATCTGTATTACCTACTTCAACACTTAAACCTTTACGACTTTTGAGAATATCACCTGGTCGGTAAGCATTCCCAGAAATTGCATTTTCTACAGCTGGAATCAAAACGCGTAAACGGAAAGGCAATTTTGCATCCATGATAAGTTTAGCCAATCCCAAAACGTTTGCTCCACCCCCCATATCTTTTTTCATAAGTAACATGTTATTGGCTGATTTAATATCGAGACCTCCAGTATCAAAAGTTACGCCTTTGCCCACCAACGTTATTTTAGGATGATGTTCTTGCCCCCAGAGTAACTCAATCAGTCGTGGTGCAGTGCTGCCTGCTCGTCCTACAGCATGAATCATCGGAAAGTTATGGATTAAGAGATCGTCTCCACAAATACTTTTGATATGAGCACCGTAGGTTTTTCCTAGTTTTCGAGCTTCTTTTTCGAGAGTATCAGGGTTCATATCATTGGCTGGAATATTAATGAGATCACGGACGAAAAAGACAGCTTCATAAATTCGTTGGAGCTCATTGAGATCAATCGCCTCATTGACATGGATAGATAATGATTTGAAAGAAGAATTTTGACGATAGCGATTAAATTGATAGCTACCAAATGCCAATCCAAGATAGGTATTTATTTCATCAGAGGTTGTACCTTCTAAATGCCATTGACCAGCAGGAAGCTTTTGAGCAAGCAGTCCTGTGATAAAAGGATCGTTACCATTGCCAATTCCAAATAAAACTTTTTTTAAATGCCCCGTTTCGTGAGGAATAAAGAGTATTTGTCCTGCTTTACCAGTAAAGTCATTAACTTTTATCCATGCTGTTGTTGACGCATCAAGTGATAAGTTGGCAAGAGTTCTTTGGTTTACCAATATGATAGGGCAACTGTTATCGATACGCGTTGAGGTAAAATGAATGTGGTGGTGCATAGTTATGAGATCCTTATAGTCGTCTAAGTGCGACATATTCGACCAAATGATTTTTTCCCTTTCGTAGAATGAGATTGGACCGTGGTCGTGTTGGCAATATATTTTCCTGTAAATTTTTTAAATTAATCGTTTGCCAAAGATCCTCAGCGATTTTTGAGGCTTCTTTTTCATTGAGGTGGGCATAACGATGAAAATAGGATTCAGGATTTTGAAAAGTTGTTTTACGCAAACGTTTAAAGCGCTCCAAATACCAGTGACGAATGACTTCTGTTTCGGCATCGACATAGATTGAAAAATCAAAAAAATCTGATACGAAAGGAATAGCTTTTCCATCTTTAGGAAGATCACTGACTTGTAATACATTAATACCTTCAACAATTAAAATATCAGGACGATCAATGGTAATTGTCTGATTTTCTAGAACATCATAGGTCATATGTGAGTAAAGTGGGGCACGAACATTTCCGATACCTGCTTTTATAGCCGAAAGAAAGCACAGCAGTTTTTTAATGTCATAGGAATCAGGAAATCCTTTACGATTCATACGATTTTTTTGCTGTAAGATTGCGTTAGGATAGAGAAAACCATCCGTTGTGATTAGATCAACTTTAAGACTAGATGTCCAACGTTTCAACAGTTCTTGAAGAATGCGAGCCGTGGTTGATTTTCCTACAGCTACAGAACCAGCAATTCCAATAATAAAGGGCGTTTTTCTACTCTCTTCTTGATGGAGAAACTGCTGACGTTTGTGAAAAAGTTCCTGTACTGCTTCAACATGGCATGATAACAGACGCGATAAAGAAAGATAAATGCGTTGGACTTCTTTAAGATCGATAGGATCATCAATAGAGCGTAAACGCTTAATTTCATCAAAAGTCAAAGTAAGAGGTGTGTCTTCACGAAACTCTGACCATTCTTGTGCAGTAAAAACACGATAGGGTGAATATCGGTCAGAAACGGATTTGACCAGATTATCTTTCTGATTAATTTTTTGTATAGTCGTATCAATCATTTGTATTTGTCGAGATTTTTTTGCAGCAGCAATTGATTAAGAGTAGACAGATGAGCGGCTTTATTTTCATATAAATTTTGTTTTGCATGCTCTCTTCTTTTAAGATAATAGATCATTTTTCATTAACTTATAGTCCAGTCATTCCAGTTTGCACGGATTTGTGCTAATGAGTGCCCTTGCGCCAAAAAAGCCCATAAAAGTAGACGCGCTTTTACGGCTGATAAATAACCAGACATGAGAGCACCAGAAGCAATCATATCAATTTCGGAGCCTTTATAGCCATAAGTTATACGAGTTGTTGAGCCATTACAACAACGACTAGCAATAATGATTGGTATTTTTTGTGCATATTGTTGTACAAGGTCTGCTTCTTGAAAACTACAGTGTCCTGCACCAAAACCAGCAATAACAACTCCAGCATAATACCCACTTTCAAGGCATAGTTTCATTAATTGTGCACCAGATGATAAAGAGGAATAGAGCAGTGCAATTTGATGGTCATGGTTTTGGGGAAGATCAAACGTTGTCGGAAAAAATTTTCGATCATTGAAATAAATAAGTTTTCCCTCTAAAATAGTTCCTAAAACACCTGCAAGACCTGATTGAAATGTTTCGACTTTGACGGTATGGCTTTTATAGAGCCAATAAGGTGAATGAATTGCATCATTTATGACAACGAGAACGCCCCTGTTACGACTTTGTGTGGCTGCTGCGACACGAGTGGCTGCTAAAATGTTTGCGGGGCCATCGGCGCCTGCTTCATGAGGCATGCGCATAGCGCCGGTTATGATGAGTGGTTCGGCTTCCTTCCAATAAAGAGAAAGAAAAAAAGCTGTTTCTTCCAGAGTATCAGTCCCTTGTGTTAAAACAATACCTTCTGCACCAGCGTTTATTTGTTGTTTTGCCCACTTAATTATTTCAAAAAGCATTTGAAACGATAAAGATCCACTTGGTATTTGCATTAATGTTTGTGCATGAATATCAGCAACGTTATTTAAATCAGGAACACTTTTTATGAGGTTATCTGAAGTTAAAGTCGGTTGCATGTGACCAAAACTATCAGCAGTCATTGCAATTGTTCCACCTAAGGTCCCTATGGCTATTTTTTTCATAATTTTCCTCTAAAAAGCACAAACTGTTTATATAAAGCTATTTAGCAGTAATTTACATTGACAACAATGATATCATTTTTCCAATTTTCAACAAATTGAGTTATGCTGAATCATTGTGTTTTGCTGTATATGTTCTTAAATAGGACAATAGTAATTGAGTTTTACATTGTATGAAAAGAAATCAATATTAAAAAGTAAAGTTAATATTAAGGAGTTTCCTTATGACAGAACATAAGCCAGACATAATGTATGGTACAACAATTATTACGGTACGAAAAGGTGGACAAGTCGTGATGGCCGGGGATGGTCAGGTCTCTCTTGGACAGACAATTATGAAAGGCAATGCACGTAAAGTGCGTCGTCTTGGAAAGAACGGAGTGGTTATTGCTGGTTTTGCTGGTGCTACGGCAGATGCTTTTACATTACTGGAGAGATTGGAAACAAAGCTTGAACAATATCCTGATCAGCTTATGCGTGCTTGTGTGGAACTTGCAAAAGATTGGAGAACAGATCGCTATTTGCGTCGTCTCGAAGCAATGATGCTCGTGGCTGATAAGAAAGTAACTTTGGCTCTAACAGGGCTTGGTGATGTCTTAGAACCAGAAGATGGGGTTATGGCAATTGGCTCTGGAGGAAATTTTGCTCTTTCAGCAGCGCGTGCACTCATGGATTTGGATTTAGATGCAGAAACTATTGCTCGTAAAGCTATGGCTATTGCCGCTAAAATTTGTGTTTACACCAATGATCATTTTACGATTGAAACATTGGATGCAGAATTATCTTCTTTAGAGAAAGCTATTTAAATGTGTGTTGTATTTTCCCCTCGTGAGACTGTTTCTGAACTTGATCGTTTTATTATTGGCCAAAATGATGCCAAACGCTCTGTAGCTATTGCATTGCGCAATCGGTGGCGTAGGCAACAGCTTGATGAGCCGATGCGTGAAGAAGTTATGCCAAAAAATATTTTAATGATAGGGCCAACAGGTGTTGGTAAAACAGGAATCGCACGTCGATTAGCAAAACTTTCTGGAGCACCTTTTGTGAAAGTAGAAGCGACGAAATTTACTGAAGTTGGTTATGTGGGACGTGATGTTGAGCAAATTATTCGAGATCTTGTTGAAATTGCCATTTCTCTTGTGCGTGAAAAGAAACGGGATGAAATAAAAGAAAAGGCTCACGTGAATGCTGAAGAGCGGGTTTTAGACGCCCTTGTTGGTAAAACAGCAAGTCCTGCTACCCGTGATAGTTTTCGTAAAAAATTGCGTGAAGGTGAATTGGATGAGAAAGAGATTGAAATTGAAGTCGCCGATAATAATAGCAATAGTGCTTCAACCTTTGATATTCCTGGTATGCCTGGGGCACAAATGGGTATTATGAATTTATCAGATATTTTGGGCAAAATGGGCAGTCGTACAAAAGTCCGTAAGACGACAGTAAAGGATTCTTTTAAACCGCTCATTGATGATGAATCTGAAAAACTCCTTGATCAGGAGCAAATTATTCAAGAGGCGCTTCGTGTTGCTGAAAATGACGGTATTGTTTTTATCGACGAGATTGATAAAATTGCAACTAGGGATGGTGGAGCAAGTGTTGCGGTTTCGCGTGAGGGCGTTCAACGGGATCTTTTGCCTTTGGTTGAAGGAACAACAATTGCTACAAAATATGGGCAAATCAAAACAGATCATATTCTTTTTATTGCCTCAGGTGCATTTCATGTTTCCAAGCCATCTGATTTATTACCGGAACTTCAAGGACGTTTGCCCATCCGTGTGGAGCTGAACCCTTTAACAAGGGAAGATTTACGGCGCATTCTAACGGAACCAGAAGCTAGTTTGATTAAACAATATATTGCTCTTATGGCAACAGAAGAGGTTCATTTGGAAATTACCGATGATGCAATTGATGCTTTAGCAGATATTGCTGTAGATTTAAATGCAAGGATTGAAAATATAGGGGCACGTCGTTTGCAAACAGTGATGGAGCGCGTTTTGGATGAGATTTCTTTCACTGCACCTGATAAAGCTGGAACATCGTTTAAAATTGATGCTGCTTATGTGAGAAAATCTATTGGCGAGCTTGCTGCTGATATCGATCTTTCACGTTTTATTCTTTGAAAGTTATTGCTTGTTCTGTTTATCTGCGTGCTTCGATAATTTTGAAACCATGGGCTTGTTCATGTATCAACACTGTGCGGAAAATATTTTTTAATAATGTTTCATAAGGCAGGTGGCGGTTTGCAACAAAAAGCAGACTGCCGCTTGGCTTTAAGCACTTTGCAGCATTTATAATAAAATTTTTTCCTAATGAAACATCTGTTGTTTGTTGTGTGTGAAACGGTGGATTTGAAATGATTGTGTCATATAGATTTGTGATAGGTTCATGTACAAGGTCATGCCAATAAAAATGAATTGGAAAAGGAGCTGTTATGGATTTAAGGTGCTGTTTTGCTGCTCTCAAAGCATTGTAGTCTGCTTCATAAAGGTCGAGAGCGGTGAGTTTTTCACTTCTTTCAAGCGCAACGTGAGAAAGATAACCCCATCCAGCACCAAAATCAGCCGTTTTTCCAGAAATAATTTTGAGCATATAAGAAGCAAGCGCAGCAGATCCTGGATCAATACGTCCGTGTGAGAACATACCAGAAGTGGTTTGAAATTTACCAAAAGTGAGCGGTGGTGAGCGCAATTGCGCAATGTTATGTCTCTCAATTTGTTGAGGAACTTGCAACCAAAATACAAGACCATGATTTTTAGACAATTTATTGGTGATGGGAACAATTGTTTTGACCCATTTTATCATTGAAGCAGCACCAGCAATTTTATCCCCACTGATTACAATCCATCCATTGGGTTTAACGCACTCTAATAAATCAAGAAAACAATTTTGGTTCAAACCACGATATTTGCTCAAATGTAAAAATGCACCATCATAGCTGAAAGTTTTATCTATTTGAGGAGAGCAGTGAAATTGAGTATCGACAAATTTTAAAAAATCTGGTCGCCAAGGCGTAATAACTTTTAAATTTTGTGCCCATTCTGGAGCTGGGATTTCTGTTAAACCAAAACTTAGCCAACACTGGTTTGGATCAGGATACGGGAGTTCATGATTTTCAAAAGGCAAAAATAATAACACATATGACTCTTTCAAAGAAAAATGCCACTCCAATGTTGGGATGGCATTTCATGATACGATAAGAGGAAAAACTTACTCTTCTTTCTTACGGCGGCGCTTATTTTCAGGTTGTTTTTTTTCATCCACGCACTTTTCTTCATTCATCGCTTTATCACCGGTGATTTCCTTTCCGGTTGTTTGATCAACAACCTTCATTGATAACCGAACTTTTCCACGCTCATCAAAGCCCATTAATTTAACCCAAACTTTGTCACCTTCTTTTACAATATCTGTTGTTTTGGTGACGCGTTCTGATGCAAGCTGAGAGATATGAACGAGTCCATCACGAGAACCAAAGAAGTTTATAAATGCACCAAATTCTGCAGTTTTTACAACTGTTCCTTGGTAGATAGCACCAACTTCAGGCTCATCGACAATAGAATGGATCCAACGTTTTGCTGCTTCAATGGTTTTAGCATCAGCAGAAGCAATTTTAATGGTACCATCATCTTCAATATTAATTTTTGCTCCAGTTTGTTCCACGATTTCCCGAATAACTTTACCACCAGAGCCGATAACATCACGGATTTTATCGACAGAAATATTCATAACTTCGATTCGTGGAGAAAATTCACTCAGCTCAGCACGTGCACTGGTTAAAGCTTTCGCCATCTCATTAAGGATATGGATTCGTCCACCTTTGGCTTGTTCAAGCGCGATTTTCATAATCTCTTCGGTAATACCATCAATTTTGATATCCATTTGCAAGGCAGTAATACCATTTTCTGTTCCTGCGACTTTAAAATCCATATCTCCAAGATGATCTTCATCCCCTAAAATATCAGAAAGAACAGCAAAGCGTTCTCCTTCTTTAATCAAGCCCATAGCAATACCAGCAACAGGGCGTGCTAGAGGAACACCAGCATCCATAAGAGCAAGTGAGGTTCCACAAACCGTTGCCATAGAAGAAGAGCCATTGGATTCAGTGATTTCTGAGACAGCACGAATGGTATAAGGAAAAGATTCTTTCGTTGGTAACATGGGGTGAATTGCCCGCCATGCCAATTTGCCATGTCCAATTTCACGACGACCTGGAGAACCAAGGCGTCCCGTTTCACCCACTGAAAATGGTGGAAAATTGTAATGGAGAAGGAATGTTTCCTTATACATTCCTGTCAAAGAATCAACATATTGTTCATCTTCACCAGTTCCCAATGTTGCAACGACAATCGCTTGTGTTTCTCCGCGGGTAAAGAGTGCTGATCCATGTGTGCGGGATAAAATACTTACTTCTGATTGGATAGGGCGTACGGTAGAAAGATTGCGCCCATCAATCCGCTTTTGGGTATCAAGAATGTTTCCGCGAACAATTTTTGCTTGCAACTGTTTAAATACGGTTGCAATTTGATCTGCACTAAATTGACAGTCTTTTTCTGGTTCTGGCATAAATTTATTGAGGATTTCTGTCTTTAGTGCATCAATTGCAGCATAACGTTCTTGCTTATCAGTAATTGTGTAAGCCTTTCGTATATCCTGTTCTGCCATTTTCTGCATCGCTTTTTCAAGCTCAGAAAGATCTTCAGGAACAAAATCACGAGGATCTTTTGCAGCAACTTCAGCAAGCTTTATAATGGCATCAAGGACAGGTTGAAGGCCTTTGTGACCAAACATTACGGCCCCCAACATGATATCTTCCGGTAATTCTTGTGCTTCTGATTCAACCATCAAAACAGCACTTTCTGTTCCAGCAACAACAAGATCAAGTTTTGATTCAGGCATTTCATCGATATGAGGATTAAGAATATATTGTCCATTACAATAGCCAACGCGGGCACCGGCTATAGGCCCCATGAAAGGAACACCTGACAGGGTCAATGCGGCAGAAGATGCAATCATCGCAAGGATATCGGGATTGTTTTCGAGATCATGCTGTATAACGGAAACAATAACTTGTGTATCATTTTTATATCCCTCAACGAAAAGGGGACGAATTGGGCGATCAATCAAACGTGAAACCAAAGTTTCATTTTCACTTGGTCGACTTTCACGTTTTAAATAGCCCCCAGGTATTCGACCAACAGCATAGGATTTTTCTTGATAATTAACGGTGAGTGGAAAAAAGTCCTGGTCTGGTTTTGGGATTTTGGCCGATACAACGGTAGCTAAGACAATCGTTTCTCCATAGGTAGCAATCACTGCACCATCAGCTTGACGCGCTATTTTCCCTGTTTCAAGGGTGAGCGGACGCCCGGCCCATTCAATTTCTATCTTGTGCGTTTTGAACATTTTTTATCCTTAATGACCAGTGTTTAAATCTTTGATTGCTCACATTCTGGTTTTGCGTAGCATACTTCCAAGATCTGGGGTGGACAACATACTTTTTATCTTTGTTGCAAGAAAAGAGAAGTAAACTGCTTAAATGCGAAACGATGAGCAGTTCTATCCCATAATAACTTATCAGTTTTTAAAATTTTTAATTAAAAGCAACACGTTGAAAAAATGGGTGTTTTTTAAATACCACTTCCATTTTTCTTTTAGCGACGCAAACCTAATTTCTTTATAAGTGTCTGATAACGATTTTGGTCAACTCCTTTAAGATAATCAAGAAGACGCCGACGTTGAGATACCATCTTCAAAAGACCACGACGAGAATGATTATCTTTTTTGTGAGATTTAAAGTGGTTTGTTAAATTAGAAATACGTTCAGAAAGTACAGCAATTTGCACTTCTGGTGATCCTGTATCACCAACTTTGTTTGCGTATTCTGCGACAAGAGCTTTTTTACGTTCAGCTGTAATCGACATCGTATTATCCTTTCCAAAAACGAAGAAACATAAAGCCACCCATAGCCGAGATGTCGTTCAGCAAGGGTCTGTGAGAAAACAGGAAAAGTCGAAGACTCTTACCCATTTTCGTTCTTATATAGGAAAGAAGGTTAAAATACTAGTCCTTGACAGCATTTTGAAGTCTTTCTTTAAATAAAAGCTTTTGTTTTGAAATATTGATTTAAATAGAGTTTTATGAGAAGTTTTTTAAAGAATTATGCATCCTTTTGATACAAAGATTATGAGCGTGTATGTGGTAACAAAAGTGATAAATACCGTTGGAGGAAAAAGATGCAGAGCATTTCAACATTAAAACTTTTTCGTAATTCGGTATTTCGAAATTTATGGTCATCTACTCTTATTTCTAATTTAGGGGGGCTGATACAGGCTGTTGGAGCAGGGTGGTTAATGGCGTTGATTAGTTCTTCGCATTCCATGGTTGGGCTCGTTCAAAGTGCCACAACATTACCACTTGTTATGTTTTCTTTGATGGCAGGGGCATTAGCTGATAATTTTAATCGGCGTCAAATTATGTTGTGTGCACAGATTATGATGATGGTCATATCGATGAGTTTATCTGTTTTAGCCTATATGGGATTTCTAACACCTTGGCTTTTGTTATGTTTTACGTTTTTGATTGGATGTGGCACAGCTTTTTATAATCCTTCTTGGCAAGCAACGATAGGAGATATTGTGAGCAGGGAAAATATTCCTGCTGCTGTTAGTTTGAATAGTGTTGGCTTTAATTTGATGCGGAGTGTTGGTCCTGCTATTGGTGGTGCCATTATTGCAACTTTAGGGGCATCGGCTGCTTTTTTGTTTAATGCTATAAGCTATATTCCTCTTATTGGTGCGTTGTTTTTCTGGAAGTCGAATTATGAAAACAACTCATTGCCACGAGAAAGGCTGTTAGGAGCTGTCTCAGATGGTTTGCGTTATGTTGCGATGTCACCTAATCTCTTAAGTATTATGGTTCGAGCGTTCCTTTTCGGTATAGGAGCAATTTCGATTTTAGCACTTTTGCCAATTGTTGCACATAAAGTTCTTGGAGGAAGTGCCCTTCTTTATGGTACATTGCTCGGTTGTTTTGGGTTAGGAGCCATGACCGCAGGTATTATTAATGCAGTTGTACGGCATCATTTTCGTTCAGAAACAATTATTGCAAGTGCATTTATTGGTTTTGCCTTTTCTTGCTTTTTATTGGGAATCAGCCGTTCCCTGATTATAAGCCATATTGCTTTATTTCCTGCAGGGTTATGTTGGGTTTTGGCATTATCATTGTTTAATACATCTGTACAACTATCTACACCACGCTGGGTTGTTGCACGTTCTTTAGCACTTTATCAAACGGCATCTTATGGGGGGATGGCTATTGGAAGTGCAATCTGGGGAGTTTTGGCTGATGGTTATTCTCCAACAATTGCTTTGAGCGTTTGTTCTTTATTCTTGATTTTTGGTGCTCTTGCAGGGGTAAAATTTAGAATTCAAGAAATTCCTCAGATAGATTTAAATCCTCTTGATCATTTTAGAGAGCCGGAATTATTACTCGACCTCAAAGCAAGAAGTGGCCCGATCATGATAATGATTGATTACCAAATTCATGAAAATGAACTCGAAGAGTTTCTCAAAGTGATGACGCGTCGACGCCATATTCGATTACGTGATGGTGCGCGTCAGTGGGTCCTTTTACGAGATCTTGAAAGACCTGAATATTGGACAGAGGCTTATCATATGCCAACATGGGTAGATTATTTACGCCATAATCATCGTCGCACAAAAGCGGATGCAGAAGTCAATAAACGTCTGCGTCATTTAAATTGTGCTCCTAACGGTATAAGAGTGCACCGTATGATTGAACGCCAAACAATACCTCAAGCCAATGAGATGCTTTTAAAAGTTTCCTCTGATCATCTCCCTTAGGGTTAAAACAGTTTTTGTAAATATTACATATATTAATATTATTTCGATCAATTTGTTAGCGTAATCATAAAAAAATTGTTGTTTCAATATTTAATGAATTGATTTATAATGGTTATTTTTCATTTTTCATGTTGAGTGATAGATTCTGAAAATCTTAAGCTTTTCTCGTTTCAAATCTATTTAGAGTAAATCAGTCCATATCTTTGCTTGTACATTATAAACGAGGACTAAAGTATGAGTAAAAAACGATTGAAAAAGAAATAAAAAGCCTTTTATGAATCCTTTAAATGCAAGGATTGTTGCGACATTAAGAGGAAAAAGTGTGTGGTGGTGTTAGCTTATAGCACTGACTTAAATTTTGATATGAATACGGTAAATATAGACAATGAAAAGCACCATATTTTTCTTAATTGATAGAGAAAAATATCTTTCCGCAAAAGGTGGTTGGGAAAAGAATCGATTAAATTGTGAAAATCCGCTTTGGTTTAAATAGACCTTTGTCGAGAGTGCCAATAGCAAGAAGTTGTTCCTTATAGAGGACACAAATTTCCTCTTCATCAAGAGCTGCTTTGTGATGATTTAAGAGGATAGAATGGCCTCTTATAATTCTCTGTGCTTGAGTTTCATTAAGGATATAGTGAGGGAGGCAATCCAATGCGGCGCTTGTGTCAATTAAGAGCCCATCGAGTGTTGAGAAGTTTTTTTCAAAAGAACGATTATTCTCATCTGTAGTGTTTTTATTTGGCGGAATGGCCGCTTTTAGTTCCTCCCATGTAATGAGATCTTCTTCATCAAAAGGTGCGACGGCAATACGTCTTAAATCAGCAATATGCCCATAGCAACCGAGATCACGTCCCATATCGCGTGCTAAAGAGCGCACATAAGTTCCTTTTCCGCAGGTTATTTCAAAGACAGAATGCTCTTTAGTAGGCATTTCTAATAACTTGAAAGTTTCTATTTCCACTTCACGGGGCGGAATTTCAACAACTTCCCCTTCACGCGCTAAATCATAGGCACGATTTCCAGCAATTTTGATTGCTGAAAATTGTGGAGGTGTTTGCAAAATAACACCTGTATATTGAGGAAGAAGAGCAAGTATTTCTTCTTGTGTTGGACGTATGAGAGAAGTTTTCGTTATTTCTCCTTCTAAATCATCTGTTGAGCGCTCTTGCCCCCAAGCAATATGAAAACGGTAAGTTTTTTTGCCTTGCATCACGTAAGGGACGGTTTTGGTTGCTTCGCCCAATGCAATGGGAAGGAGACCAGAAGCAAGAGGATCAAGTGTACCCGCATGTCCTGCCTTTTGAGCATGGAAGAGCCATTTGATTTGTGAGACAGCTTCTGTTGATTTCATTCCTTTTGGTTTATCAAATATGACCCAGCCAGAAACAGGACGCCTCTTTTTCTTGTGTTGCCGCGCCATATCTTTAATCCTCATCTGTATCACTATGGTGAAGATCGCGCGCAACCTCAGGCGAGCGAAGGAGGGCATCAATTTTTGAAAAATTATCAAAACTATTATCAAGTCGGAAACGCAGTTCTGGCATATATTTCATTTGTCGCAACGCATGACTGATTTCTCCACGGAGAAAACGACTATGTTTATTGAGGGTATCAACAACATCGGTATGAGAAGCATTTTTAAGAGTGCTGAGAGGTGATACAAAGCAAGTAGCAATTTTTAAATCTGGTGACATGCGTACTTCAGAGACAGAAATAACAATATCTTTTAAGATATCATCAAGCAAAATATCACGCTGTAATATATGCGCTATTGCATGACGTACTTGCTCTGCTACTCTAAGTTGCCGTTGTGATGTCCCTGCATTTTTCATCAAAGTTTTATCCTTGCTACAAGATCTCTTTTTTGACCATTTAGATAAGGAAAAAGAGATATTGTGTATAAAACCTAATAACTTTTCTCATTTCACAACAGAGTAAAGTTATTGGATTATTTTATAATGTGCGATTAATATGTTCGATACGGAAGGTTTCAATGATGTCTCCTGCACGCATGTCTTCATAATTTTCAAAGGCTATCCCACATTCTTGACCACTTTGCACTTCATTGACTTCATCCTTAAAGCGTTTGAGTGTTTTCAGCTTTCCTTCGTGAATAACGATATTATCGCGGATAAGGCGAACACCGGCTCCTCGTTCTATTTTACCTTCTGTAACACGACATCCTGCAACTTTTCCAATTTTTGTAATGTTAAAGACTTCTAGAATTTCAGCATTACCAAGGAAAGTTTCACGCTGTTCTGGTGAGAGTAATCCAGACATAGCAGCCTTGATATCGTCAACAAGATCATAAATGATGTTGTAATAACGAATTTCAATTCCTTGTGTTTTAGCAAAATCACGTGCCTGCTTATTGGCTCGAACATTAAAGCCAATTACAGCAGAGTTAGAAGCTTCTGCAAGAGAAATATCACTTTCGGTAATTCCTCCAGCACCAGAATGTACAATACGCGCACGAACCTCGTCATTTCCGAGTTTTTCCAATGCTGAAGCGATTGCTTCAATTGATCCTTGAACATCTCCTTTTATAATAAGAGAAAAATCCTTAACACCAGTCGTTTGCAATTTTGTCATCATCTGTTCAAGAGAACCACGCGAACCAGTTTGCCGCGCAACAGCTTTATCACGTGCTAATCGTTGCCGATATTCAGAAATTTCACGCGCTTTTGCTTCATGTGTGACAACAGCAAAACGATCTCCGGCTTGTGGTGTTCCTTGCATGCCTAAAATTTCAATTGGTGTAGAGGGAACGGCCTCTTTGACATGGCGGCCATGGTCGTCAATCAAAGCACGTACACGACCCCATTCATTTCCAGCAACTATAATATCAGAAGGGTGTAATGTACCTTTTTGAACAAGAACTGTTGCAACAGACCCACGTCCGCGATCCAATTTGGCTTCAATGATAACGCCCTCTGCAGTTCGTTGAGGATCTGCTTTCAGATCAAGCATTTCAGCTTGAAGAAGGATAGCTTCGAGAAGTTTATCAAGATTTTGACCAGTTTTAGCAGAAACTTCAACGTCCAAAGTTTCTCCGCCCATAGTTTCAACAAACACTTCATGTTGTAGAAGTTCTGTACGCACTTTTTGTGCATTCGCAGCTGGTTTATCAATTTTGTTGATAGCAACAATGATAGGTACACCAGCAGCTTTCGCATGATTGATTGATTCAATCGTTTGAGGCATAACACTATCATCAGCGGCTACAACGAGAACAGCAATATCAGTAACACGAGCTCCGCGTGCACGCATAGCGGTAAATGCAGCATGACCTGGTGTATCAATAAAGGTAATTTTTTGACCGTTTTGTTCTACTTGATAGGCACCAATATGCTGCGTAATACCTCCTGCTTCGCCAGAAACAACATTTGCTTTACGAATAGCATCCAAAAGAGAAGTTTTTCCGTGGTCAACATGGCCCATAATGGTTACAACAGGGGCGCGCTGCTGCATGTTTTGAGGATTATCTATTATATTAAAAATACCTTCTTCTACGTCAGATTCTAAAACACGTTTAACAGTATGGCCAAATTCAACAGCGATGAGTTCGGCAACATCTGCATCAATAACATCGCCAGGTTTCATCATTTGTCCTTGTTTCATCAAGAATTTAATCACATCAACAGAACGCTCAGTCATACGTTGTGCGAGCTCTTGAATGGTAATCGTTTCAGGAAGAACAACTTCGCGAGAAATTTTTTCTCTTGGTTCTTGATTTTGTGCACGCTTAAACTTTTCCTGTCTACGCCGCATTGCAGCCATTGAGCGCCCACGTGCGGTTCCTTCTTCATCCAGTGCACTATTCAGAGTTAGCTTTCCACGTCTCCGCTCATCAGCTCCTTTGACAACTTTTGGTACACGTATTTCTGACTTAGCAGGATTAGCACGTCGACTATGCCGTTCTTCCTCTTTATTGTCATCTATTTTGCGTTTTTCAACCACGGTTGTGTGTTTAGGCGCAATAGGAATATCTGTCTGTTCAATGAGAGGGGGAACAGGTGGAGTCTGTACTGGCAATATTTCTTCTTCTTGTTGGAGATGTATTTCTTTTTCTTTAATTTCTTGCTGTAAAATTTCTTCACGCTCTTTAGCGCGTCTTGCTTCTTCTTCGGCTTGTTCTCGCGTTATTTTTTCTTGGATATGTGCTTCTTCTAACGCGCGAAGTCTCGCTTCCATTTCAGTTGATGAAAGATTGCTTTTGGTCACAGATTCTTGAGGCTTTTTCCCCTCAAAACGCGGTTTAGAACGCTGGGGGGCCACATGCGGCTTTGTAATGGGCTGTAGGGTTTCAGCTTTTTCATCAGGTCGCGTAATTTTACGCCGTTTGGTTTCGACAACGACAGCCTTCGTACGGCCATGACTAAAATTTTGTTTAACCGTGCTCGTTTCCAAGACAGACCTCTTGAGAGTTAGTGTCTTCTTGACGGTTGTTTTGTCGTTGTTATTTTCACTCATTGTACTTCCTTCACGGCTTGTGCCGTCATCTCACTAGACTTACTATGCTTGTCGTCACGATAGCTAATCAATTTACATGTTGTTTTGAGAAATCCTTCAGCAGCTTTTGTGTCCAGTAAGGCCGCGTGCATTACAGGATTAGAGCCAAAAGCCACTCGCATTTCATCACTTGTAAATAAAGATATGGTTTTTATAGTCCGATTTGTTTGTTGTTGTATTGAATGGATGGCCTGTGCAATTTTTCGTTTCCCATCTTCTGTTGCTTCTTTAGCATGAAGTACAAGAATAACTTTACCAGAGCGGATAGCAGCGTCAACCTTTGTTGCTCCCATAACAATTGCTCCCGCTTTTCGTGCCATGGAAAGGCTTGAAAGAGCGGCTTTTAGTAAAAGCGTATCAACAATATGCACAAGATTTGGTGCAACCTCAACATCTGTTTTAAAATTTCTATGAAAAGCTTTCTGTTTGATTGCTTTCTCAATAACAGCGTGATGGGCAGAAATCCAAACGCCACGCCCTGGTAAATTCGCTTTAAGATCAGGAACAATTTGGTTATTGGGACCAATAACAAAACGGATCAGCGTTTGTGCTGAAGCATTTTTTCGGGTCACAATGCAAGTCCGTTCGTTCATTTAAAGTGTATCCACATCCAAATCATCTGTTTTTTCATTTTCTGCAGAATTTTCATCTTCTACAGGACTTTCTGTAACAAGATCAGCTTGGTCTATCCAGCCTGCTTGTACACGTGCGGCTAAAACCATAGCTTCTGCATCTGCGCGTGTAATGTCAAAAGGGGTTAAAATACCAGAAAAATTCTGTGTTTGACCTTCTTTACGTTCTCTCCAACCAGCTAAATCATCAACGGCATAGCCAGCAAAGTCTTCTATTGTTTTTACACCATCTTCACCTACAGCAACCAACATAGCACTTGTCATTCCAGGAAGTGTTCGCAATTCGTCAGAAACTCCAAGCTTTTTGCGTTTTTCATCAAGTTCTTTTTCTTGATGATCAAGATATTCGCGGGCACGACTTTGGATTTCAGCGGCGGTATCATGGTCAAAACCATCAATAGAAGCGATTTCTTCAAGATCAATATAGGCGATTTCTTCAATAGAAGAAAAACCCTCTGATGCCATAACCTGTCCGATCATTTCGTCAACCTCTAAGGCTTCCATAAACAATTTACTCCGTTCAGTAAATTCTTTTTGACGATTTTCAGATTCTTCCTTTTCCGTTAAAATATCAATGTTCCATCCTGTTAGTTGCGAAGCCAAGCGAACATTTTGCCCACGTCGTCCAATAGCAAGGCTAAGTTGATCATCTGGCACAATAACTTCAATCCGTTCAGCATCTTCATCAAGGATGATTTTAGAAACTTCAGCAGGTTGCAGTGCATTAACGACAAATGTTGCCGCATCAGGCGACCAAGGAATAATATCAATTTTTTCGCCTTGTAATTCAGCAACAACAGCTTGTACACGACTTCCTCGCATTCCAACGCACGCTCCAACAGGATCAATGGAACCATCACGTGAAACAACGGCGATTTTAGCCCGTGAACCTGGATCACGAGCAACAGATTTGATTTCTATAATACCATCATAAATTTCTGGTACTTCCATAGTGAAAAGTTTTACCATAAATTGGGGATGTGTGCGTGAAAGGAAAATTTGCGGACCACGCGTTTCACGGTGTACATCATTGACAAAAGCACGAATGCGATCTCCATAGCGGAATGATTCACGAGGAATTAATTCATCACGGCGAACAATAGCTTCACCGCGCCCTAGATCAACGATGACGTTACCATATTCCACACGCTTAACTGTACCAGAAATAATTTCACCAACTTTATTTTTGAATTCTTCATATTGCTGATCGCGCTCTGCATCGCGTACTTTTTGTACAATAACCTGTTTAGCAGATTGTGCTGCGATACGTCCAAAATCCATAGGAGGTAAAAGATCAGCAAAAAAATCACCAATTTTTGCTTCTGCTTGACGTTTGAGAGCATCAGACAAAGTAATTTCCGTTGTATAGTCTTCAACGACATCAACGATTTTAAGCAGGCGCTGTAATTTAATTTCACCTGTTTTAGAATTGATTTCAGCACGAATATTGGTTTCTTGACCATAACGAGAACGTGCTGCTTTTTGAATAGCATCAGCCATCGCAGAAATGACAATTTCACGGTCGATTGACTTTTCACGTGCAACAGCATCTGCAATTTGCAGAATCTCAAGCCTGTTAGCGCTTGTAGCCATCAATTTTCTCCTTCTTTGTGCCACACGATGGGTATTTCCCAGTGATATTATTTTTTGAAATTGAGCGTCTGTATAGAGTCGTTAGCGTTCTCTTCGGCAATGAATTGTTGACTTAAATCTTTATTTTGTTTCAATGCATCGCGAATAAGCTCATCGGTAAGCACTAAATGCGCATTTATGATATCACAAAAGGAAATAGGGGTATACATGGCTTCTCCATAAGCAGCTTTATCAGTGTTTAAAATAAATCCATCTTGCGTGATATTTGTAAGTGTCCCACGAAATTTTCGGCGCCCATCAATTGTTATTTTGGTTTCAATTTTTGCAAGATGCCCTTGCCAATGAAAAAAATCAGATTTTCTTACCAATGGACGATCAATTCCAGGTGATGAGATTTCTAAATGATATTTGCGTTCAATAACATTTTGTACATCAAGGAGGGGAGAAACTGTTCGACTAACAGTTTCACAATCTTCTATGGTCATAGAACCATCGGCACGTTCAACCATAATTTGAAGTGTTAAACCATTTTGACCAAGAAGTTTCACACGAACCAAACGAAAACCTAAAGGTTTAAGTAGTGGTATGACAAGAGCAGCAACCTGTGCTTCGATACCATCTTCTTCAAACAGGCGCGGTTCGTCAAGATTGCTTATTTTTTCAGCTTCGTTCATACATTTTATCCAAGTTGGTTTCATCAGTTTTATGATATTAAAAAAGAGCGGGTCCAACGGCCCACTCTTCATCATAAGACCAAGAATTTAACTATTGATACTCTTAAATTCAAAATTTTTCAAGTTGTTTATGAGAAAAGCGCTTGATCATTTATTTCTTGATAAAGGTAAGATAGGCAGGCGTTCGTCCTTCGCGTAAAGCTTTTGCTTCATAGCGGGTTCCGCTCCATAGTGGATAAGGGAGTTTCCAGTCTTGAGGGCTTTCTGCTTTCCATTCAAAGTGATCATGTTGTGCACAATGGTACAAAGTCCAGTTTACATAACTGTCTATATCGCTAGCAAAGCGCAAAAATTTCCCTATTTTAAGAACACGAGCAAAACGGTTAAGATTTTTTATGTTGATGAAGCGTCGTTTCCAGTGTTTCTTTTTCGGCCAAGGATCAGGATAGAAGAGGTCTATTCCATCAAGCGAGTTATCAGGGAGCCAATCAAGAAGGCGTGTAGCATCATCATTATAGAGGCGAAGACGATTTTGATGGTTTTGATGCTGTTCAAGAGACGATAATATTTTTGCCATGCCATTGATAAAGGGCTCGACGCCGATAAAACCGGTTTTTGGAAAATATTCCATTTCATGAAGTAAATGTTCACCTCCACCAAAACCGATTTCAAGTCGAATTTCTCTTACTTTGCTTGAAAATAAGGATGTAAGGTTTAAGGGAGGAGGGACATTTAAATCAATATTCAAACTGGGGAGAAGCATTTGTATACGTGTAAGCTGACTGTCTCGAAGTTGTTTTCCTTGTCGGCGTCCAAAAAATGCTTCACTCTTACGTATATTATGTTTAATCATGGGATTTGGATCATTGTTTGAAGCGTTTTCACGAGATCAGTTTTTTCCCATGAAAACGAACCATCGTGTTTTGGTTTACGACCAAAGTGACCATAGGCAGCTGTTTTCGCATAAATAGGTTTATTGAGGTCAAGATGTTTTCGAATGCCGGTAGGTGAAAGGTCCATTATTTTGCGGATGGCTTCTTCAATAACCTTTTCATCGACTTTTCCTGTTCCATGAAGATTAAGATAAATAGATAAAGGTTGTGCAATACCAATTGCATAGGAGAGTTGAATGGTGCATCTTTCTGCTAAATGAGCAGCAACAATATTCTTAGCCAGATAGCGTGCCGCATAGGCAGCAGAACGATCAACTTTTGTTGTATCTTTTCCTGAAAAAGCACCGCCTCCATGGGGTGCTGCACCTCCGTAAGTATCCACAATAATTTTGCGTCCCGTTAATCCGGCATCGCTTTGAGGGCCTCCAATGACAAATTTTCCTGTTGGGTTAATATACCAACTGCATTGAGCTGCAATGGGAATGTCATGTAAAGCTTGGCGAATGTAAGGCTCAACCACTGTACGTACTTTATTCGAATCCCAGCTTTCATCAAGATGCTGCGTTGAAAGAACAATGGATGTGACCTCTATCGGTTTTCCATTTTTATAACGTATGGTTATTTGGCTTTTAGCATCTGGTCCTAATTTTCCAGTTTCTCCCTCTCCTTTATGACGAGCTGCGGCAAGAAGTTTGAGAATTTTATGCGCATAATAAATTGGCGCAGGCATGAGATCAGGTGTTTCACGGCAAGCATATCCAAACATGATACCTTGATCACCCGCTCCTTCTTCACCATGCCGATCCGTAGCATTATCAACCCCTCTTGCTATATCAGCTGATTGTGGGCGCAAAAGAACATCAATTTTAACAGTTTTCCAATGGAAGCCTGCTTGTTCATAGCCAATGGTACGAATAGCACGGCGCGCTGCTGTACGAAAACGTGTAGGATTAATGAGTGGAAAGCTAGTTTCATCATAGATGAATTCTTTATTTTTATCTTTTTTTAATAGCGTATCGGGAACACGTACTTCACCAGCGATAACAACACGGTTGACACTGACGAGAGTTTCACAGGCAACGCGTACTAACCATGGATCAGTACCAGTCTTTTCAGCTTCTTTATAGATCATATCAACAATTTCATCGGAAATACGATCACAAATTTTATCAGGATGTCCTTCCGATACCGATTCGCTCGTAAAAAGATAATCTTGATGCGGCATAGGAACTCCTTCAAAAAAGAAAACCAACGATTTAATCAATAGCTTACTAAAGTCGCCACCATTTGCTAATTCTACAGCAAATAGTCAATGCAAATGTATATGAATAAAAGAGAAAAGATATAATTTTAATTTATAACTTATTTGTCAAATCTTCCTCAGAAAGTGCTTTTGCCAAGTCAATAATTTTTCGACGCACTTTAGCATCAGATATATTTGTAAAAGCGCGCATGAGCTGAATCCCTTCGCTGCTAGAACAAAAGTCTATAAAATTGTGTTCACTTTCAGCAAAACCCTCTACTTGTTGGGAGGTAATACCTTTATCAAAAAAGTAAGAAACAGGAACATCCATAATTTCCGCTATCGCTTGAAGACGGCTGGCACCAATACGGTTTGTTCCTTTTTCATATTTTTGGATTTGCTGAAAAGTAATTCCTAATTTTTCACCTAGTTTCTCTTGAGTGAGTCCTAAAATATTACGACGTAAACGGATACGAGTTCCAACATAGATATCTATAGGGTCAGGTTTTTTTCTAGTTTCGGTCATAATGCAACTCTTTATTTCCAGCATTTTTCTTCTAAACCAACATCATATTTATGCGCAGTTGATTTATCATATAATTAAAACAATATGTAATATTTTTTCCCAATATCACTGGTACACGCAACACAATACCGTACAAAGGGCACTTGAATCATTTAAGCTGTTTTGTAAAACCAAAACCAATACGACACAATAGCATAAGGATGAATAAGATAAAAGTAGAGAAAGTTCTGTATTCATTGCTTCCTATAGGGGTAATGGATGATGGAACTTGTGAATCAATAATGCCCACAGCATTTTGTCGAAGAGCTACAACGATTCGTCCATAAGAATCAATAACAGCTGATATGCCATTATTGGCGGCCCGTATGAGGGGGATTCCCAGTTCAACGGCACGAAGCTGTGCTTGTTGAAGATGTTGATAGGGTCCAGGTGTTACACCAAACCATGCATCATTTGTAATATTAATAATTGCTTGAGGCGGGGAGCCTTTGAAAGTCATTTCATGGGGAAATATTGCTTCATAACAAATCAAGGGTAGATAAGAAAATCCGTTTGGCATTGTAACAATTTTGCGCACACTTGCAGCACTATATCCACCAATATTATCAGCAAGGGTACGCAATCCAATTTTTTCCAATAAACTCTGATAAGGAAGATACTCACCAAAAGGAACCAAATGAAGTTTATCGGAAGTATTTAAAATATTACCTTGAGCATTAATGACTGCAATTGTATTAAAATATTGTGTTTGGGAATGAGGTAGATCATTGCTGGCGCGTATTGCTCCAACAATAGCCCATTGTTTAGGTTTTAAAAGAGAGGCAATGCGCATTGTGATAGATGAATTATCATAGAGAAGGTAAGGAACGGAAGCTTCAGGCCATACGATAAAATCGGGTTCTGAATTTTGATCGGTTGTTGGCGTTGCACTTAGCTTCATATGTGCTTCCAACATAGATTCTCGTGTATTATCACGCAATTTTATATTTTGTTGGATGGACGGTTGAACAATGCGCACCCAATAAGCACTTTTTTGATCTTCAGTTGTGTTTTCTATAGTATGAAGACGATAAAACCCAAAACCACAGTGAATGAATATAAGTGATAAGCAAAGAGAAAGTGCCACTTTCTTTTTTTCATCCGTTAATAAAACAGTTGGCAAACTGTAGGCTAAGACAGCAAGAATATTCATTCCGTAAAGTCCTACGATTGCATCAGATTGCATGAACATTGGGGTTGGCATGGCTGTATAGCCAAGAGAATTCCATGGAAATCCTGTGAATAAAAACGCACGCAACCACTCGGATAATCCTAATGCAAAGGCTAAAACAAAAAAGCGTGCTATTCCTTTTGTCCATAATAAACCGACAATGAAACCAGAAAAAAACCAATAAAGAGAAAGGTAGAGTGGAGGGAATAAAATGGCTAATGGGACTGCCCAACCAAAAGAATCTGGATCTGTTAACAAAGCATTGCATAGCCACCAAAGGCCGCAAATAAAATAACTAAAACCAAAGGTTCCACAGCTTAAAGCGTAAGTAAAAAAATGTTTTTTATTGTTTTTGGTGGCCCGTATTGAGTCAAGTAAAACAATAAAGAGAGGGAAAGTTAAAAAGCAAAGAGGCGTTAAATAAAAGGGTGGAAGTGCAAAAGAAGTAAGAGCACCACACAGAAATATCCATGCTTGGCGCTTCCAGCCTGTAACAGAGAACAAAAAAACGATGAAATTGTTTAAAAATACTGGACTATTCTTTAGGGATGGCATTGTTCTCAAGATTCTCATTTTTGGGAATGCGAAAAATGCGCAATCGTTTAATCCGGCGTTTATCAGCTTCTAAAATACGAAATCTATAGCCAGGTACAGCTTCGACAATTTCACCTTTAGCAGGAATGCGATCAAGAATTGAGACGATCAAACCACCAATAGTATCAACTTCATCACCATATTCCCCTACGATAAAATCAGGACCAAGAGCTTTCTCCACATCTTCTAGTTCAGTTCTTGCATCAACGAGCCATTTATTATTTGGTTCACGTACGATAGCATTGTCGACATTATCATGTTCATCTTCGATATCCCCAACGACTAACTCAACAATATCTTCCATTGAAACGAGACCATCTGTTCCTCCATGTTCATCAATAACTAAAGCCATTTGAGTTCGTGTAGTTTGCATCCGTGTTAATAATTTGCTTGCAAGCATAGAACTGGGAACAAAGAGAACTGTTCGGATCAAATCCAATTCACCGATTGGAGTATGCAAGTCTGTATGGTTTAATTGAAGAAAATCGGATTTTTGTTCGGTTTTTGTTGGGTTGATAATAAAGCGAGCGATGTAGTTAAGAATATCGCGGATATGGATCATGCCGCGCGGATCATCTAAAGTTTCAGCATAAACGGGGATACGAGAATGACCAATTTTTGCAAAACATTTAAGGGTTTCTCCAAGAGAGGTGTTTATTTCTAATGCTTCGATTTCAGAACGAGGTATCATAACATCATCCACGCGTGCTTCACGTAAGCGTAAAATGTTATGCAGCATAGTACGTTCTTCAGGTGAGAAGAGGGCGGTATCTTTTTCATTGTTAGTCGTGAGTGCAACGGTAAGATCATCGCGCAGTGACGTAGATGCACAATTTCGACCCCGTAAGAATGAAAATAAATGATTCATCAGGGAATATTTCTCTGTATGATTCGTCTGTTGAGAGGGGTCTTTTTCATTATTAGAAGATGCTTGACTATTATTTTGTGCATTTATTTTGTTTGCCATGGTTTTGAAATCTTTTAGACTTTCTTTTTTATAATAGATAAATAAGAGGCTTTAAATGGTATGCTGGTAATATTGATTTTAAAAGTTAAATTTTATCATTGATAGACAATTATGCGTAAGGATCTTTTATGGAAAGCTTTTGAAGAATTTCTCTTTCGAGCTTTTCCATTTTATATGCTTCATCATCAGTTTCATGGTCATAACCAAGCAGATGCAAGATACCATGAACAATCATATGTGTTAAATGGTCTTGAAATGTTTTTCCTTCTTTCTCTGCTTCGAAAACAACAGTTTCTCGGGCAATAATAATATCACCGAGTATGGGACCAGGTCGATTTCCAGCTTTAAGTGGAAAAGCAGGAAAGGATAATACATTAGTAGATTTGTTTTTGTTGCGCCATTGTGCATTGATTTGTGCCATATGTTCATCATCCGTAAAAAGCAGGCTAATCTCGCTTACAACATTTGCCAATGAAACATGATGCATAGTTGCCATTAATGCTTTTTCAGTGATATTATAAAGCATTTTCTCATCATTCCACCCTGCGCTTTTAATCATTATATCAATAATAATCATGATGAATCAAATTCATTTTTTAATGCATCGCATGCGAATGATTTTTTTTTATTTTGTATTTCGGAATCACGATCATAAGCACGAACGATAGCAGCAACAAGTGGGTGGCGTACAACATCTTTTTCATCAAAATGCACAATTGCAATATTTTCTACATTTGAAAGAATGCGAATTGCTTCAATGAGACCTGATTTTTGCCCTGTAGGCAAATCAATTTGGCTTACGTCACCGGTAACAATCATACGTGTTCCTTCTCCAAGACGTGTGAGGAACATTTTCATTTGCATGGGCGTAGTATTTTGTGCCTCATCAAGAATAACAGCAGCATGGGCAAGTGTTCGTCCGCGCATAAAGGCGAGAGGAGCAATTTCTATGACACCAGAGGCTAAAATGCGTTCTATTTTTTCAGCGGGCATCATATCATAAAGAGCATCATAAAGTGGTCGTAAATATGGGTCGACTTTTTCTTTGAGATCACCGGGAAGAAAACCAAGATGTTCTCCAGCTTCAACAGCCGGACGTGAGAGAATAATTCGCTCAATGATACCACGTTCTAGAAGCATTGCAGCATGAGCAACAGCAAGATACGTTTTTCCTGTTCCTGCTGGTCCTACACCAAACACAAGTTCAGTATGCTCCATAGCACTTATGTAAGCGTCTTGTGTTGGAGTTCTTGCATGAATTATTTTTTTATGGGTACTCAACCGAGCTGGTATACGTTTCGTTGCAGATTTGTGTGTTATTGTGTCTTCTTTCTGCTTCTTTGGTATATTTGCCATAGCAATCGCTCCTTTTATATCTGATAAAGTGAGCTCTTGATGTGTTTTGGCACGTTCATAAAGCTGCTGCAATACATATTGCGCACGTTTTATAACAGAAACATTTCCACGGATTAAGACTTCATTACCACGCGGATGAATACTAAGTTCGAGTTTTTTTTCGATATAAGCGAGATTTTCGTCAAATTTACCAAAAACTGCTTTTGCATATTTATTATTTTCGAAAATCAAAACAACTTGGCTCACATCTGAAGCGCTTGTTTGTTTCAAGGTATCAGCCTTTTCAAGGGACGTATTTACTTTTTCTTTAATACGCTTTATTTTTTCGGTTGAAGCTTTCAGCCTATTCTCCATATCTACATAAATATTGCACATTTTGTTAAGTAAACTTTATAAAAGACAATTTTTACAAAAAGTGCACGCTTTAGATGTAATCATTTGCTTTTAAAATAAAAGAGTTTTCCAAAATATTTATTTTTTGAACAAGGTATTAGAGGCATGTTTATCTATTTGTCACTTCACCAACAAAACTGTTTGAGCTTGCATTTTTAATATGAATTTCTATCACGCTACCTGTAGAGGCTTCTGTATCGACAACAACAGGTAAAAGCCAAGGGGAACGCCCTACCATTTGCCCTGAGTGACGTCCAGGTTTTTCGATGAGAACGTTCGTTTTTTGATCAATTTTAGAACGCAAAAACGCATTTTGTTGCTCAAGGAGAAGGGCTTGTAAATGTTGAAGTCGGGCATCTTTTACAGATTCATCAACATGATTTTTCATTGTGGCTCCCACTGTTCCAGGACGGGGGGAATATTTAAAAGAATAAGCTGAACTGTACTGTACTTGTTGAATAAGTTTAATGGTTTCTTCAAAGTCTTCATCTGTTTCTCCTGGAAACCCTACAATAAAATCGCCTGAAAAGGCAATATCTGGCCGTACGGTTCGAATTTTTTCGATAAGATGAAGATAATGAGAGCTTTTGTGTTGTCTGTTCATGGCTTTTAAGATGCGATCTGAACCTGATTGAACAGGAAGATGGAGGTAAGGCATTAACATATCAAGATCTCGATGCGCGGCAATAAGGCTATCATCCATATCACGTGGGTGGCTGGTTGTGTAACGCAAACGCTTTAAACCATCGAGTTTTGCGAGATGATAAAGAAGATCACCAAGACGCCAAGTTTTGCCATCAGCACTTTGTCCATGCCAACCATTGACATTTTGTCCAAGCAGCGTAATTTCTTTGACACCCGCTTCGATGAGTTGAAGGGCTTCCTCGGTAATTTGCTCGACAGACCGTGATATTTCAGCACCGCGTGTGTAAGGAACAACACAAAAAGTGCAAAATTTATCGCAACCTTCCTGTACTGTTAAAAATGCGCTAACACCTCGTTTTCTTACTGCATGTTTATTATGGGGCGGCAAATGAGCAAATTTATCTTCAACAGCATAGTCTGTTTCGATAATTTTTTTCCCTTGTTTGGCTTTTTCTAACAATTCTGGCAAGCGATGATACATTTGCGGACCAATAACAAGATCCACTGTTGGAGCACGGCGCAAGATTTCACTTCCCTCAGCTTGTGCAACACAACCTGTTACACCAACCATCAGGGGTTTATCAGGTGTGCGCTCTTGACGCATAACGCGCAAACGACCAAGATCAGAATAAAGTTTTTCTGCTGCTTTTTCACGAATATGACAGGTATTAACAAGAATAAGATCGGCATCATTGGGAATTTGTGTTGTCACATAGCCTTGCGAACTGAGGCTATCAGTCATCCGTTGGCTATCATAAACGTTCATTTGACATCCATAGGTTTTGATAAAAACCTTTTTAGGAGCAACAGGAGGCGTATTTTTAGGATTTACTTTATTCATAGCGCATGTGTAAATGTTTTTTACACAAATCTCAATCTATTTGCTTAAAAGTTTTTTGCATGATAATTGCATCACCACGACCATTTTTTGACGCGTAGTAGGCAAGACGTTCAGAAATTTTTTGAAATTCAAAGCGTTGATAAAGGTTCAAAGCAGAAAGATTTGTGGCTTCTACTTCCAAGAATAATTTTATGGCGCCCTTGTCGTGAAGATGGTGAACTGTACGATCGATAAGAAAGGTACCAATTCCTTTTTGACGATAATGAGGATGAACAGCAATTGTGATGATTTCTGCTTCATCAAGGATGAGACGGCATAGGCAAAAGCCTAAAATTTGATCAGAGTGATCAATGAGAAAAGCTTTGTATCCGAAGATAGAGTGATCTGTTAAGAAATTATCAAAAGCTTGTTTTTCCCAAGAAGGGGTAAAACAATGCTGATGAATTTGATGAAGAGAAGCACTATCATTAACTTGTAGCGGAGCAATTCCAAAATTCTTTTTTGTCAATGAAAATTTGGGCATTATTTTTTTTGTGGTAAAGCAAAATTGGTTTGTTGTTTTGCATCAGCGCTGCGTAGATAGAGTGGGCGAGGTGAATTTTTTGATTGTTTGTTTGCAGCAAGATAAGCATAGTTTACAATATCGGCCGCTTCGCAGGGGATTTTTTCTAGGACAATTTTTTCGTATATTTTATGGTTTTTAATATGCTCCACAACGACATCAGCAGCTGGGCCAGTCAGTCGGGTTTTTTTGGGCAAATCTTCGAGGATATTTTCAATTGTTTTTAATCCCGGCTCTCCCAAAGGTGTGAGATCATTATGAAAATTTTGATGGTAGAACATCCCTCTCCCTGCTTCAATGACAACAGTAATTGCCGATGCTGTACTTTTATTGTTTATGACTTGTGCTGCTAACGCTTCAAGAGCACTCACTCCAACAGCAGGTATTTCAAGTGCTAATGCCAAAGCGCGCGCTGTTGCAACACCGACACGTACACCAGTAAATGATCCAGGTCCAATATTGACAGCAATACGCTCAACTTGATCAAGCGTCATATTGGCTTGTTTCATTATTTGTGTAATCTGCCCAATAAGTTTTTCAGCATGTCCTTTGTTCATGCGCTCATTGATACGCGCAATAACAGATTTATGACGAATAAGCGCAACAGCACAATAAATTGAAGCAGTATCTATAGCAAGGATAAGCATAAAAATATTTTAGTTGAATAAAACGATAAATAAAAGTCCTGCTGTATTTTTAATCTTTTCATTATCGTATATTTCATTTGTAAGAAAGTTACTAGTGCCAATAAGCAACAATATCTTTTTATGGGATAGAACGAGATGTTGATTTAATCCTTATTTTTATCACTTTTTGAATGAGTATCTTGAGTATTGTAAGACTCTCTTATTTTAAATCTACTTATGGTGAAACAATTAAAGTTATTAGCTTGTATATTACAAGCGGAGTTAGCGTATGAATCAAAACTGTTGAAGAAAAGAATAAAAACTCCTTTCACGAATCGTTTAAATGTAAGGATTGTCACAACTTTTAAGCTATCAAATAGTACGATGATGCCACTTGTATTACATAGTAAGTAAAAGTAATTTAAAAGAGGAAAAGTTATGACCCCACATTTTTTCCAAATAAGAATATATTTTATCCGTCTTTATATAAAAACCTCAGCGTAATGAGAGCAGATGAAAGAAATGGCATTGTTTTGCATGAGTTACGTATTTCGATACTACCCCGTTGCAAATCATTATGGACTGAAAAGCAAATTTAACAGTTTTCACTTAAATATCAGCTCTTTCAATTTTTTGTATAGAATAATGAGCAGTATTTTAGAATTTTTTCTGGTTTATGAAAGAACTGATTTTAATAATAAGGAGGACTTTGGGTTGATTGCATACTACGTTGAAAAAATAATAATCAATGTACATTTAAAATGTTATATGATTTAAATCATTCAATTGTATCATGATAAGGCTACAAATACCGAGAATAATTATGGAGCAGGTTGAAGCCAAAATGACGCGCCATCCTGCTTTTTTTAGTGATCGGATATCAACACCTAATCCTAGTGCAGCCATTGAGATAACAGTAAACAATTGGGCAATAAATTTGATGGGATTGATAGCCTTTTCAGGGATAAGACCACTTGAGCGAACAAGCATCATGATAATAAAGCCAATGATAAACCATGGGACGAGGGTATGTAAACGCAAGCGTGTTTGTGCTGATCGGCGATAAATGATTGATAGAGTAAAAATAACAGGGCCTAACATGAGAACCCGTACTAATTTGACAATTGTTGCAATTTGAACACTTAGAAAAGAGACAGATGCTGTTGCTGCTAAAACCTGTGGTACAGCATAAACAACCATGCCAGCAAGCACACCATATTGGCTAAATGACAAATTCAGAGATGGATGTAAAAAGGGTAAAAATAAAATAATAAGAATTCCTAAAAGAGCAGTGAAGGCAATTGACGCGGCTACATCGTCATGTTTTGCTTTTATGACAGGTGCAACGGCAACAATAGCTGAATTGCCACAAATAGCATTCCCACAAGCGACCAGCATTGCCAAATGTGTAGAAAGCCCGAAAAGTCGGCCGATGGCAAAGCTCAGGATAATCGTTACGAATATCACGAATATGATACTAGCAAGCAAATTCCAGCCAGCTGAAAGGACTGCGTTAATGCTAATGCTTGCTCCTAGAAGAACGATAGCAATTTCGAGAAGTGTTTTTGCACAAAAGGTGATACCTTTTTGAAAATATGTTGGCAAAGGAAAACAACTACGGATAATCGATCCTAAAAGAATTGCCAAAACAAGGCTTTCAAGCCATGCTTGTCCAAAAAGCTGTTTTTCTACGACTTCTAAGCCATAAGCTAAGGCTGATATGAGTAAACATACTAGAATACCAGGACCAAAGTCGTTTAAAAGTGAGAGTTTTTTCTTTATCACTTGGATATTTTCCCCATAAAAAGAAATGATAGTAAATAAAACGAGATAACAAGTAAGAGAAAGAAATTTTTAAAGATTTGTTCTTGCTTGTACAGCTGCTGCTAAAGTTCCGTCATCAAGATAATCAAGCTCGCCTCCTACAGGGACACCATGAGCAAGTCGCGTAATTTTAACTGGAAAATTAGAAAGCTGATCAGTGATATAGTGAGCAGTTGTTTGACCTTCGACAGTCGCATTTACAGCAAGAATAATCTCCGTAATAGGGTTTTGTACAACACGCTGTATTAAGGTGGCAATGTTGAGTTCGTCAGGACCTATTCCATCTAAGGGGGAGAGTCGTCCACCCAACACATGGTAACGTGCGGCTAAAGTTTTTGCGCGTTCAAGAGCCCACAGATCAGCAATATCCTCAACAACGATGATTGTTGTATCATCGCGGCGCAAATCTGTACAAATTGAACAAGGATCAATGGTATCGACATTTCCACAAACAGAACAAATGCCGACTTTTTCTATAGCTACTTGTATAGCTGCTCCTAAAGGTTCTAGCAATGTCTCTTTTTTTTTGATAAGATGAAGCGCAGCACGACGCGCTGAACGTGGACCAAGACCTGGTAACCGTGATAAAATCTGAATGAGACGTTCAATCTCAGGTCCTGCAATGTATTTAGACATATTTTTGTCCCACGGGAAAAATCCGTTTCATTAAAATGGAAGCTTGAAACCTGATGGGAGTGGTAGCCCTGCCGTCATACTTTTGGTTTTTTCTTCTATTGCGACTTCGATTTTTGTTCTTGCTTCATTATAAGCTGCCATAATGAGATCTTCAAGAATTTCAGCTTCCTCAGGTTTGAGTAATGAAGGATCAATTTGAATTGCTGTTATAATATTTTTGCCATTTAAAGTGATATGGACGAGACCACCCCCTGCAGTGCCCACAGCTTGCAGATTAGCTATTTCTTCTTGAATCTTCTGCATTTTTTCTTGCATTTCTTTGGCTTTTTTCATCATGCTCATCATTTCACGCATAGGAATAGGTATCCTTATTCATCATTGATATCATTTTTATTTTTAAAAATATCAGCATTTTTAAAGGTATTGGGGAGTAAATCAAGATCATTTTCTTCTTTATTAAGTCGAATATCGACAATTTTTGCTTCTGGGAAATGATTGAGGATTTTCGCGATATCAGGATCTGTTTCTGCATTGGAAAAAAGAGTCTTTTGAATCGCTATACTTTCCTCCTGTAAGGTTGGGCCACCTCCTTCATTAACAAAAGTTATTGTCCAGCGTTTTTCAGTCCATTGAGATATCTTTTTTTCTATATCATGAGCAAGAAATTGTGGGGTATTTTCAGAAAGTCTCAAGGTAATATGCCCAGCTTCAAAAGAAACAGGATGAACAAATTCTTTAACAAGGAGTTTGAAAGGAACGTCATTATGCTGTTCGGCTAATTGAACAATATCGTGCAAAGAATTAATCACGAGAGTTTTAGGTTCAGTAATCTTTTCTGTTTTTTGCGTGACAGAATGCGATAAATTTGCAATCTTTTCAGAAAGATCAGTAGATTGAGAAGTTTCTGGAATTTCTGTTACTTCTTGGGCGTTAATTTTGTCATGGTTTTGATTTTCAACTAAATTTTCTGGTTGTAAGGAATGATCTAATTGGTTTTTCAAAGATGTTTTTAAATCTGATTGATCGGCTAATGTATTTGAAACGCTCGAGGAAGCATGGGCTCCGACCATTGTTTCTTTTGTTATATTATTTGCATTTGTAGATTCTTGATGAGAAGAGTTTTTAACCAGTGTGTGAGGCGTTTTTTCTTGCGTAAGCTTTTTTAAAGCCTCATCAAGAGTTGGTAAGTCAGCCGTGTGAGCAAGACGAATTAAAAGCATTTCAGCGGCTTGAAGAGGACGTGCAGTTTGATTAACTTCCTGTAAACCTTTGAGTAACATTTGCCAGTTTCGGGATAAAACAGGAACGGAAAGTTTTTTTGAAAAGTCTAAACTTCTTAAACGTTGTTCTTCAGTCAGAGAAAAATCTTCCACTATTTCTGGTGTAAAACGTAAACGTGTGACCAGATGATTAAAATCGGCTAGTTCTGTCAATATAGTAAGAGGATCAGCACCTGCTTCATACTGACTGCGTAATTCATGTAACGCATTGACAACATCGCCCCTCATGATAAATTCAAAAAGATCAATAATACGTGCTTGATCCGCTAATCCTAACATTGTACGCACCGCAATAGCATTAACATTGCCATTGCTATGGGCGATTGCTTGATCAAAAATGGATAATGCATCACGTGCAGATCCTTCTGCAGCACGGGCAATCATAGAGAGTGCTTGATCTTCTACTTCTACCTTTTCATATTTCGCAATTTGACGCAAATGTGCACTCAAAGCTTTTGAGTCAATACGTCGTAAATCAAAACGTTGGCAACGCGAAAGAATTGTAATAGGAACTTTGCGAATTTCTGTTGTGGCAAAAATAAATTTCACATGGGAAGGTGGTTCTTCAAGAGTTTTCAATAAACCATTAAAGGCTTGTGTTGAGAGCATATGTACTTCATCGATAATATAAACCTTATAGCGTGCAGAAACAGGACGATAGCGTATTTGTTCAATAATTTCACGAATATCATCAATGCCCGTATGAGAAGCGGCATCCATTTCTATAACATCAATATGGCGTCCTTCGATAATTTGTGTGCAATGTTCACCAAGAGAGTCCAATACAGTTGTTGGTTGGTCAATATCTTTTGTTTTATAATTAAGTGCACGTGCCAAAATACGTGCTGTTGTGGTTTTACCTACGCCACGAATCCCTGTTAACATCCACGCTTGTGCAATACGACCTTTTTCAAAGGCGTTGGTGAGAGTACGCACCATAGCTTCCTGACCAATGAGGTCAGAGAAGTTTTGGGGTCGATATTTACGAGCAAGAACACGATAGGCTGTTTCTACCGGTAAATTTTCCATGAGTATTTCCAACTTCGAAGTTCTTTATGCGTACATTTTGATAATACAAAAGCATAGATCAATACTGTAGTCTCATATAAAAGGATTTTTTCTTAATCAAATTATTTATGGGACAATTTGTTTAAAAATAACAAAACCCCTTTATTTACTGCATACAAATGCTGCTCTGAAGATTAAAAATACCTCGCTAAAAGACAGCATAAAAAATAATTTTTTCAGCAAAATAGGAGGTTGGAACGATGACCCGTACCAGAACTCGTTGGGGCTGCTTCTTTCCAGACCTGACCCAGTTGGCGAGTAGTTCGTCCACCACCAACCTCCCAAGCTCATATTGTCGATTTGGAATGAAAAATCAAGATCAGAAACGAAAAATATCCTAAGAACGACGAAGAATTTTCCTTTGCATTTAATTTATTGATATATAAACAACAAAGAGATTGTGGATTTACCAGTTTTTATAGCAGTAGCTCTGCATATTTATTTGGTATGAAAATATTTTTTCGCTTAAGATAGTCTGAATGTATAATTATCTCATTCGCTGAAACATGTAAGAGTTTTAGGATAGATACATCTGTTCTAAAACTACGAAATTGGATCATCAAAAATTTACAACAGTTAAAGAAGCAAATAAAGTATATAGATCATGTAATTGGCTAACATGCGAAAGTTAGGGGGAAGAGTGCTATTTAAATAATTATAAAATATTGCTTTAATGATGTTGCTCCTCTATACAAAACAGAACATCCCAAACAGAATACATTTAATGTTATACATTCACAGGTTTTTTAAAGAGCGATTGCTCAATACTCTTAACTATATTTCAAACGCCACTCATAAATAGTATACATGCTTCCCTTGAGGTATAAATCCATTGTGCGCTACCCTCTTTATGCTTAATACAAAGTATAAATTTTAGCCCTCATACTACTTAACAACTCCCAATGTTGCGATCCCTTGCACTTGAGAGGCTTTATAAGAAGCATTTTTATTCCTTTTTTAATCGTTTTTACTCACACATCACTCCCATTTGTAACTTTCAAGGAAATGATTTTAATTGATTCAATATGAGATTTAAGATGGGAGGATCTTACTTTATTTGTGGTTGTAATTCAGTATAAAAAATCGAACTCTTATAATGATAAGTCAATATATTAAATATCTTATAAGAGAACCACCTCATTTCTATAGTGAATGAGAATATCAAATATGTAATATTTTTTCTTTTAACGTATATAAATACTGAGTAGATGTTATCGCTCTTTTTTTGCGTGCTTGTTCTTTTAATTAAAAAACATTGATGTTTATCACAAGATGGATCAATATATGAATTTTCATTATTTGAGAAAAGGTTTCATATATTTTTAAGAGACTGTACTCATGCAAGAGAAGATGCAACATTAAACGCTATAGAAATAAGGGGGTACTGATTTTATAAGCATAAAAATGGTTCTTATTCGATATAAGCGACATTTTATAGTTTCAGATAATTATATTCTTTAATAAGGAGGGAAAAGCGAGATAATTTTTATAAAAAGCTGAATGAGTACGACTTAAAGTGCAGAGAGGAATGCATCTGTAGAGCAAATTTTACTTTTCTGTTTATCTAAGTGATTTGGGTATGGTGTGCTTTATATTACTTAAAATAAAGCAGTTGCGAAGATAGAAGTTATATTCTTATTAAAAAAATAGTTCTGATAGTAGAAAATACAGAACAATTTAAGTTTAGTCTTTTAGTTTTCGCAAAAGTTCTTTAATATCTAACCTTATAAGCAGCTTAAGGTTTGTCATATTAGGATAAAATACCTCTTCAGCGATTAGTTTTAATAGCTCATTATGCCGTATTTTGAAAAAAACACCTGAAAAAAAGAATAACTCTACTCAAATTTAGATGTTATAGAAATATTGTTAATCATAACCTCCTGTGTCACAATCTGTTCCAACAACTTTTTTGTTCGTAATATTTTTAAAAATATAATGTCCTGACCAAGGAAAACTTATATGAAGAGATTTTATATTTTTTAGGGTAAAGATTTTCTTTTCTTTATCATGGGTTATTTTCTTTTCATCATCAACAAAAATTCTCAATTTGTTTAAATCAGAAGGGGCAGAGTATGATAAAGTAAAGGATACTTTCTTCGGTTTAAAGGTATTACAAGAGTATTCAACTCCTTGCTGGAATGTATAGGATGGTGTGATCACAACACTTTCATCCCGCGCAAAATTCCATTTTTTTTCACCAAAGCCAGCAAATGCAACACTAGAGTAGGCGAGAATATTTGCGGCTAATAATCCTCGCGTGAAGACTTTTTTCATTATCCTCTCCTTTTTTCTAACGTGAGGTGAATCATAAATCAGTTTTTATAAAGATACAAGTTCAAACTTAACGCTAAAATCAGGGCTAAGTTGCATTTTCTAGTTTTAAACCATGTTTAGAATGATATTAATCTAAAAGATTCGAATGCTCTATTATGTATAATAATTTGAATTGTTTTGAGAGCTAATTTAGAAGTTCGTTATCTTTATTGGAATATTGTCAGAGGAAATGACTTTTCTCAAGAGGCTCTCTTTGAATATATAAAGGGAAATAGATGGTACAAGCGTTTTTATTTTTGGTTACTGTGTTTTTTTACACTGGTTTTTATACGAGTTGAATTGCGGTTTATCATGATATAATTTGTGAGAAAATATTATGAAAATAATTTATATATTCTATTACGAGCTGTTTTTTCTTCTTCAGTGTTTATGAAGGGTGTTGAGTAGAAAAAATGAGCCCTTTCAAGATGCGTTGCATTATGAAATTTTTACGATGCTTTTTGATATCAACAAAAAATGATAGCAGCTTAATTGCTTTTATATATACGATGTTCGATCGTTTTGTGCTGGATAAGTACCGATAATACGCAGTTCTGCAGAAAAGAAAGATAATTCTTCTAAGGCAAGTTTCATCATCGGGTCTTCAGGATGTCCTTCAATATCAACAAAGAACTGTGTTGCATTGAAATTTCCACCAATTTGATAGCTTTCTAATTTTGTCATATTGATACCATTCGTTGCAAATCCTCCCATAGCTTTATAGAGAGCAGCGGGGACATTGCGCACTCGAAAAAGAAGACTGGTGATGATTTTTTCGCCATTTTGAGGTTTGGGGACATGTCGTTTGGAGCGTGAAAGGATGACAAAACGGGTAATATTATGAGGGTTATCTTCAACATCTCTTTCAATAATATCAAGTCCATAGAGTTCTGCTGCGATTAAAGGTGCTAAGGCAGCCTGTGAACGTTTAGCATTTTTTTTAATAAATTTTGCAGCTCCAGCGGTGTCAGCAGAAACAACAGGTTTCCAACCGTTGTTTCGTATGATTTTTCGGCATTGTGCAAGGGCATGCGTATGGCTGTGGACGGTTTTAATTTCGTCATGTGTAACGCCGGGCAAAACCATGAGTTGAAAATGGATAGGTAAAAAATATTCATCAATAATATAAAGAGATGACTGTGGTAAAAGATGATGAATGTCTGCAACGCGTCCCGCAAGGGTATTTTCAATAGGGATCATAGCAAGATCAGCTTTCCCGCTTTCCACTAAATTAAGGGCGTCTTCGAAAGTAGCAGAGGGAACAGCATCCATATTGGGGAACATATTGGAGCAAGCAATATGGGAATTAGCGCCGTATTCTCCTTGGAAAGAAATTTTATTGGTTTTTTTAAGTATTTTCATGCTAAAATCTCACAAACTCTATCGAGATCATGTTGTGTGTCTACACCTAAGGGAATTGTATCGACTATTTCCACATCAATACGCATATTGTTTTCTAATGCACGTAATTGTTCAAGTTTTTCACGTTTCTCAAGTGGTGAGGGTTTGAATGATACAAATTTCTCAAGTGCTTCGCGCCTATAGGCGTATATTCCAATATGGTGATAAAGAGGACCCTCTCCATAAGGTGCTTTGGCGCGCGTAAAATAAAGAGCACGAAGGCGATTTTGAGAAAGCGGTGTACCAATGATTTTGACAACATTGGGATCTCTTGTTTCATTTTCTTCAATGATTTTGGCACCCAAGGTTGCAATATCAGTAAAGCTATTTTCTAAAGGGCGTAGCGCACGAATGATTTCACGAGGCATGATTGTTGGTAAGTCACCTTGTATATTTAAAATGGCGTTGTAGCGTTGTTCAGGATCAATGCGCACTAAAGCTTCATAAATACGATCAGATCCAGACTTATGATCACCTCGTGTTATGATATATTCATGCCCATAATCTGCAACAGCTTTAGCGATATCATTATGATCTGTTGCAACGATTGTACGTCCTATTCCAGCTTTTTTGGCTTGTTCTGCGACATGAACAATCATCGGTTTTCCGCCAATTTCAGCGAGAGCTTTTTGAGGAAGACGGGTTGAGCCCATACGGGCAGGAATAAGAATAATTGTTTCAAGAGCCATTGTAAGATTCCCAATGTCATCTGTGATGCATTTATGATGTTGTGTGTTATAAAGAAGATGTTGTGTGTTATAAAGAAAAAGCTTAAACTAAAAATGGTAATAAAATCGTGAACATTTGAGTTTTTATGAATCGCTCGAGATTTATTTATTTTATTTGTGCTTGTTTATGTGTGCTGGTCGCTATTGTGGGGATTTTCACACTCAGCAATATAGTTTACGATCATCCTACATCAGTCCAATATCATCATACAGTTGCCAAGAATGATATATTTCAAGAAAAACAAAAAGCACCTGATGTTTCCCTATCACTAAATAGCCGCCTTCAACAAGGCAATTTTGAAAATGGCCGTAAAGTTTTTCGCCAATGTGCCATATGCCACACATCTGGACGCAATGAAGCAGGGCGTGTTGGTCCAGTTCTCTGGGAGATTGTTAACCGCCCTTTGGCATCAGCAGCAGGTTTTGCTTATTCACGGGCATTACGTGCTCATTCTGATCAAAAATGGGATTTTGTAACGTTAGATCGTTATTTACATTCTCCACGTGAAGCTTTTCCTGGGACCATTATGTCTTTTCGTGGAATTAAAAATGACCAAGATCGTGCCGATCTCTTGCTTTATTTACGCAGTTTATCCGATCATCCTGTTCCTTTACCAATGGATAATAATAAAGCGAACGAGCCAAATTAACTTATACCATAGATGTTAATTTTAGAAAGAAGTCTGATTTTTTTGTAATTTTAGTTTCACAGTTTTATAAAAAGAGCTCTTATTGATGTTTTGTTAGGGGGGGACGCCCCTCACGCAAAACAGAACATATTTAACATTGCATATTTACTCGCTTATTTTAAAGAGATCTTTTATAAAAATGCACTCTTTACGCTGTCGTCTGTGGATTGGTTTTCAAGATTTGTGTGCTTCACTTTTTCTACATATACTTGTCTGTGAAATTATTGCTGAAGGATTATCAATTTATGAGCCGCAGCTTTCTGCTTCTAAATGCAATAATTATATAATTAAAGCTCTCCATGAGGTTTATCTCAATCCTTCTATACACAAATCCCCATGTACTTTTACATCAATTCCCATGTATTTTTCTTATGAACAGAGACAATTGATTGTTCTTATACGTGCAATAATCCTAAGCTGCATTTTATGATGCTCGATGAATAGACGTTTTCTCTTGAGGTTAGAGATGTACTGACAGATCATTAACCTTTTATAGTATCGATCACTAAAATGTGACTTAGATTATTTATTTATAGGTTATGGTTTGAAGTAAGCACTTTCATGTGAAACAATTTTTATGTGTGAATATTAAAATAGTTGAATAGAGTTCTGCTGATTGTATTTTTATCTACGTCGAAAATTTTTTACACAAGAATATTGATAGCAGCTATGTTCCCACGAGTCTCTGTCCATTTATAGACGATGACATGAAATTATGCTGATAATCCATTATAGAGAATTATTTTTTCACAAAAGGTTTTCCATATTTGTGATAAATTTAATAGGTTTCATTGGTTACAATGTTTCGATGACTTGCGATAAAATTAATTAGTATTTCAATACATATTGCGAGAGTGCTAAAAATTAGTGGAAGAGAGGACATAATCATGATTCTCCAAGCTTCTTAATAACTATGGTATTTTCTTTATAATTTGAGCGTTTATAAGTAATAATATTAAATTGCGCTAATAATCCATTATAGAGAAGAATCTTTCCTACTAATGGCTCTCCGATGTTTGTGATCATTTTAATAACTTCCATTGCTTGTAGGGTTCCAATAACGCCAGGTAAAACACCGATGATTCCAGCTTCAGCGCATGTTGGAATAGTATCGGGAGCAGGAGGGGTGGGAAATAAATCGCGATAGTGAGGATTATTGTCTTTATACGGCATAAGGACGGTTAATGAGCCATTAAAACGTTCTACAGCACCACTTATTAAAGGTTTTTTACATTGGGCAGCGTGATCAGCGAGAAGATAGCGAGTGGTAAAATTATCACTTCCATCAACAATGATGTGGTAAGCATTGAGCAGTTTATCCACATTACTTTTATCTAAGCGTAGGGTGTGTTTTTCAACTACAACATGGGGATTTATTGCTTTTATAGTGGTTTCAGCACTGTCTGTTTTGCTTTTGTTGATTGCATTTGTTTTATGAATAACTTGGCGTTGTAAATTGGAAAGTGAAACGATGTCGTTATCGACAATTCCAAGAGTTCCAACACCTGCGGCAGCCAAATAGGTTAAGACAGGAGCACCAAGACCACCAGCGCCTACAACAAGAACGCGTGCTTTTTTTAGCTTTTGTTGCCCTGTACCACCAATTTCAGGCAAAATGATGTGGCGTGCATAGCGTTCGATTTCTTTGTTGTTTAATTCTATATCTGTTTCTTGTGTCATAAATTTTCTCTTGTCATAGTTCTTTTATTGTTTACTAAGTTTATGATGCATAGACCAGTCTGCTTTTAGGATAGAGAGGATTTATTTATGAAAATTGCCATTCAGATGGATCATATTTCAACAGTTCGGATTCAAGGAGATACGACATTTGCACTCGCTTTAGCAGCCCAAGAACGTGGACACTCTCTCTTCCATTATACACCAGATCGTTTATCTCTATACGATGGTTGTGTGATTGCACGACTAGAGCCATTGATTGTACATGATAAAGAGGGAAGCCACTATCGATTAGAAAAGCCTGCTCGTACGGAATTAACAGATATGGATGTGGTTCTTTTACGCCAAGATCCACCTTTTAATCTCAATTATATCACAACAACTCATTTGTTAGAGCGTATTCATCCTAAAACACTCGTTGTGAATGATCCGGCATGGGTACGCAACAGTCCAGAAAAAATTTTTGTTACTGAATTTTCTGATCTGATGCCAGAAACATTAATTACCAAAGATATTGAAGAAATAACAGCTTTTAGAGAGACATTTGGCGATATTATTGTTAAACCACTTTATGGAAATGGGGGTGCTGGTATTTTTTATTTAAAACAAGATGATCGCAATTTAGCATCATTGTTAGAAATGTTTGCAGAAATTTATCACGAACCTTTTATTGTTCAGCGCTATTTAGAGGCAGTACGAAAAGGAGATAAAAGGATTATTTTGCTTGATGGTACACCTGTTGGAGCTATTAATCGAATTCCGACAGAAACAGATGTGCGCTCTAATATGCATGTTGGAGGTCGCGCGGAAAATGTGGAGTTAACAAAACGTGATTATGAAATTTGTGAACGCATTGGTCCAGCCTTAAAGGAACGCGGTCTTCTTTTTGTGGGGATTGATGTGATTGGAGATTATATAACAGAAATTAATGTGACGTCTCCTACGGGAATTCGTGAAATTAAACGCTTCTGCGGTACAGATGTTGCTCATTTGTTTTGGGATGTTATTGAGTTCAAGCGTTCAAATGAATTTATTTGACAGAGGACAAAAACATGGTTTTAAAAAAATGATCCATGTTGTTTTTTATATTTGTTATGTTGTAAATGTGAACTAGAATGACCGTATAATATAAGTTAAGAGGCTTTGTTTTCGATTTTTAGGGAGTTTATAGATGAACAAAGTATTATCAATTGGAGTGGGATTGATTTTTGCGCTACTGCTGTCAGCAAATGGAGGCAATGCGCGCGATCAAATACAGATTACTGGTTCATCTACAGTTTTACCTTATCAAAAGATTGTTGCTGAAACATTTGGAGAAATTTATCCCCATTTTAAGGTTCCTGTTATCGAATCGGGAGGAACAGGAGCTGGTATTAAGGAATTCTGCCGTGGTATTGGGGAGAACACTGTTGATATTGTTAATGCTTCGCGAGCAATGAAACCGAGTGAATTACAGTCTTGTTTTGATGCTGGTGTAAAAGATGTTGAGGAAATACGTATTGGGTATGATGGCATTGTTTTTGCAACTGATATTAAGGGACCTGATTGGAAATTACAGCCAGTAGATGTTTATAAAGCCCTTGCTGCTCGAATTATTATAGACGGAAAGTTGCAACCGAATAATGTTTTGAAATGGAGTGCAGTTAATAGTGCTCTTCCTGATTGGACGATAGCAGCGTATATTCCTGGGGAGAAGCATGGGACACGTGAAGTTTTTGAGGAAAAATTACTTACTAAGGGGTGTAAAGAGAGTGGGGCAGTTGAGGTGATGAAGTCTTTAGGAATGGATGATAAGGAGATACACACTGCTTGTATTGCGGTACGTAAGGATGGAAAAGCGGTTGATATTGATGGTGATTATTCTGAAACATTTGCGCGTCTAACTTCTAATAAAACAGGGGTTGGTATTTTTGGTTTGTCTTTTTATCAAAATAATGCTGATAAACTAAAGGTTGCCGATATTAACGGTTTTGCGCCAACAGTTGAGACGATTTCTAGTGGACAATATCCGGTTTCTCGTCCGCTTTTTTTCTATATTAAGAAAGCACATTTAGGTATTATTTCAGGTTTGCGAGAGTATGTTGATTTTTTTCTTTCTGATCAAATGATTGGTCCAGAGGGTCCTTTGGCTGAATATGGTTTGATTGTTTCTCCTGAAAAGGAACGTCAAGCACAGCGTTCTGATTTTTCTGCTGGTCGAGTAATGACATTGAAATAATTTGCAGGGAAAATTTGTTGGATTTCTGAGATAGGAAATTTGGGTGCTATTTTTTTATAAAAACTGAAAGATAAAATGCGCATTTCCTTCATTGTTTTGCTATTATTGATTTTTGGATTTTGTGGCTTTTGTATTTCTTATATGCGAGCACGCATTCTTGAATACAGACAACATAAAATGCATTCTCGTGCGTATTATTATGGCTGGTGGACATTTTTGATTACTGTTATTCCAGCTTTTATTTTTTTAATTGTTTGGGATGCTGGGAGTACAATTTATTTAGAATATAATGCCTCTCGAGAGCTGGGGGCGTATAGTGCGCATGTAACAGAGCCTGTAAATCACGATCTACTTTGGGAGACACTTCGAAGTCTCGTCAAAAAGATTCATCGCTTTGAGGGGAATCTTTCTACCGCTTCCTATAAGGAAGTGCAGGCACAATTACTCGCGAAGGGATTGATTTTATCCGATGAAGCATCGGATGATGTGTTCAAAATAGCACAGTCGTGGGTATTCTCTTCTGAAAAGCTTAAGTTTATAGGTTATGTTTTTCTTTTTGCTATTGCGTCCTTTGGTTTTATCTGTGGAATGATGCAAATTGCGCCTCATCAACGTGCCCGTAATAAGGTTGAATCTTTTATTATTATTGGATTGATTTGTGCATCTATTGTTGCAGTCTTGACAACAATAGCCATTGCGCTTTCTATGCTTTTTCAGACAGTAAGCTTTTTTCAGTCTGTATCCTTTTCAAATTTCTTTTTAGGAACAGTTTGGGATCCGCGTTTTTCCGCGAGCGGTTCCAGCGATGAAGTAGGACAATTTGGTCTAATACCGCTTCTTGCTGGTACGCTTTATATTGCATTTGTTGCCATGCTTTTTGCTGTACCTATAGGACTATTTTCAGCTCTTTATATGGCGGAGTATGCTTCTGCGCGATTGCGAGCAATTGTGAAGCCATTGTTAGAAGTTCTTGCTGGCATTCCAACGATTGTTTATGGCTTTTTTGCTTTGAAGGTTGTGGGACCATTTTTACGAGATCTCTCTGCTTCTCTCTCAGACGGGGTTAGTTTTATTATGGCACAAAGTGTTTTGACTGCTGGAGTTGTGATGGGAATTATGTTGATACCTTTTGTTTCCTCTTTATCGGATGATGTTATTACGGCTGTTCCACGCATTTTACGTGAAGGTTCTTATGGTTTAGGCGCAACGCAATCTGAAACAATTAAAAAAGTTGTTATACCAGCAGCGCTTCCAGGGATTATGGGGGCTATTTTGTTGACGGCATCGCGTGCAATTGGAGAAACAATGATTGTGGTTTTGGCGGCAGGTGTTGCAGCAAATTTAACACTCAATCCTTTCGAAGCAATGACTACGATGACTGTTAAGATTGTTAATCAATTGACCGGTGATTTTGAGTTTAATTCTCCACAAACTCTGGTGGCTTTTGCCTTAGGGATGACGCTCTTTGTTATGACACTTTTGATGAATATTCTAGCTCTTTATATTGTGCGTAAATATCGGGAACAATATGAATGAATGAAGATTTTTTTCCTCGTCGCAATATTAGTCTCAAGCGTCGGTATTGGGCTGAACGTCGTTTTCGTGCCTATGGTTTGATTGCCATTTTTATTGGTTTATTTTTTTTATTTACGCTTTTATGGTCTATCATTAGTCAGGGTTATACAGCTTTTTTTCAAAGTGAAATGACATTATCGATTTATTTGGATGAAAAGATCATTGATCCAAGTGGTCAACGTAAAACAAAACCACAAGTGCTCATGACGGCGAATTATCCACTTCTTGTACGCAATGCTTTAGCGAAGAAACTTAATATCAATCAAAATGATCGAGCCTCTCTTTTGGACGTTAACCGTATGTTTTCAAATGGTGTCCGTGTTCAACTGCGTGAAATGGTGACAAAAAATCCAAAACTGATTGGCACAATGCAAAAAGTTAAAGTTTTGGCATCTGCGGATATTGATTCTGCTTATAAGGGACAGATTGATCTGCGTGTAGCAGAAAAAAACCGTAAAGTTTCTAATCGACAAATAGAATGGATAAAGCGTTTAGCGCATGATGGTACGCTTTATAAAACATTTAATATTGGTTTTTTTACATTTGGCGCTTCAAGTCGTCCTGAGACTGCGGGATTAGGTGTTGCGATCATTGGTTCTCTTTATATGATAGGCATCGTTTTATTAGTTTCTCTTCCGATAGGCATAGCAACGGCTCTTTATTTAGAAGAATATGCACGCAAAAATAAATTTACAGATTTTATAGAGGTTAATATCAATAATCTTGCAGCTGTTCCTTCAATTGTGTTTGGTCTTTTAGGACTCTCTTTTTTTGTTAATTTTTTAGGATTACCACGTTCAGCCTCTTTTGTTGGTGGTCTTGTTTTAGCGCTCATGACTCTTCCCACGATCATTATTGCAACACGTTCTGCTCTGCGTGCTGTTCCTCTCTCTATTCGTTCTGCAGCTTTGGGGTTGGGAGCATCAAAAACACAAATGATTTTTCATCATGTTGTTCCTTTAGCTGCGCCTGGCATTTTAACAGGCACAATTATTGGAGTCGCTCAGGCTTTGGGTGAAACAGCTCCTTTGCTTTTGATTGGAATGGTTGCTTTTGTTGTTAATATTCCTACGACCCCCATGGATCCAGCAACGGCTTTGCCTGTTCAAATTTTTATGTGGGCGGGTGAAGCAGAGCGTGCTTTTGTTGAAAAGACATCAGGTGCTATTATTGTATTGATGATTTTTCTTGCGATCATGAATATTTCTGCGGTTTTTTTACGTCGACGATTTGAACGCCGCCAGTAATTTTAATAAAACAACAGCTTTGATAAGATTTTTGTAAGGTGAATTTTTGTAATGAAGATTAAAATGCGCGGTCAGGATGTGAAGGTTTCTTACGGAGATAAAGAAGCACTCCACGGTATTACACTTGATATTCCTGAACATCAAGTAACTGCTTTGATTGGTCCATCAGGATGCGGAAAGTCAACTTTTTTGCGTTGTTTTAACCGTATGAATGATACAATTGAAGGCGCTAAAACAACTGGTCTTATTACCTTAGATGGGGAGAATATTTATGACACACGGATTGATGTTGTAGAATTGCGCGCTCGTGTTGGAATGGTTTTTCAAAAGCCCAGCCCTTTTCCAAAATCTATATTTGAGAATGTTGCGTATGGTCCACGCATTCATGGTTTAGTTAAAACACGCTCTGAATTGCATGATGTCGTTGAAAAGAGTTTGAGGCAGGCAGGTTTGTTTGAAGAAGTAAAAGACCGCCTTCATGATCTTGGAACAAGTTTATCAGGGGGACAACAACAGCGTTTGTGTATTGCACGTGCTATTGCGGTTAGTCCTGAAGTTATTTTGATGGATGAGCCCTGTTCAGCTCTTGATCCCATTGCAACAGCACGGATTGAAGAGCTTATCGATGCGTTACGGCAAAATTATACAATTGTTATCGTAACGCATTCCATGCAACAGGCCGCACGTGTTTCTCAATATACGGCTATGTTTCATTTAGGGCATTTGGTAGAAGTTGGTGCGACTGAAATGATCTTTACCTCACCAAAAGAGCAACGGACACAAGATTATATTACGGGGCGTTTTGGATAGGTGAATTGAGGAGTGTAAGATATGTCTATGAAACATACTGTCCGTTCTTATGATGCAGAACTAAAATATTTAAGAGTAAGGATTACAGAAATGGGGAGCCATGCAGAAAGGATGATTGAACGTTCTGTCGCATCGGTTGTGAGTAGTGATCTTCAACTTGCAACGACAGTGATTGCCGATGATGTGTTTTTAGATGAAGCAGAACGTGACATTGATGAAAAAGCGGTTGCTATTATTTGCAAACGCCAACCGATGGCTGTCGATTTGCGTGAAATTATTGGAGCCATTCGTATTTCTTCTGATCTTGAACGGATTGGGGATATGGCAAAAAACATTGCTAAAAGGACTGTTGCACTTTCAGAAATACGTCAATCTGCTTCTGTTTATCATGGGCTTGAAACAATTACAGCTTTAGCACTCAATCAATTAAAAGAAGTCTTAAATGCTTATACGAGTCGCCTATTAGAGCGTGTTGACGCGGTGCGTGAGCGTGATGAGAAGATTGATGCTTTGTATACTTCTCTTTTTCGTGAACTTTTGACGTATATGATGGAAGATATGCGCAATATTACGGTTTGTACGCACTTACTGTTTTGTTTAAAGAATATTGAACGAATTGGTGATCATGTTACTAATATTGCTGAAATGCTGCATTATATCATAACGGGTTACCATATGTCCTCTGATCGTCCTCGTGATGACCTTACTTATAAAGTTGGGGTAGGTGAGAAGAAAATAGATTAAAATTTTTCTTATATGTATAAAATAAGTTTGTAGATATATGAGTATTTTCTTAAAATGCAGCTATAGAAAGAATAAGATAACCATCTTATGGAAAAGCACAAAGAAGCAACAAAGAGTTTTTTCAGAGAAGCATGGCAGATTGTTAACTCTTGGTTTGACATATTTGTATATTAGATGATATCATCACTCGTATTGTGGCAGGAGGGGAGTTTTCTAGGGGAATTTCCTTTCAGATCATTTTGTTAAAATTTTATATTAAAGGGGATATCTGTATTATTTTTTCGTATGTAGAAGAAGTGGATAGTGTTACTTTATTGTAATTGAAATGTGTGGGTTATTATAGCCTATATTGAACCATGAAGAATAACAATATCGATCTGTAAATTAAGAGTTTTTTATTTTTTATTTTGCATAGATACTTTTTGATTACCTCTTGTATTAAAATTTTACTGAGTGGTAACAATTAGCTATGTACTTTATTGAGAGATACATTTAAAGCTCATTTCAAGACTTGAATATCTCAGAGATTATAGGAATGTGTTGCATAAGATGAAAAAAAATCGTTGGAATGTTTTTGTTACCTGTTGTGTAGCGCCGTTAGTTGTTGTGGGATGTGCTTCAAGTCATTTAGATGCTGGAAAAATAAATAATAATAAGACAAAAATGGTTACATATCCATTGACAGAGCGTCAATGTCTTATGCGAGCGATGTATTTTGAATCAAATCGCACAAGCCGTGAAGGAATGATTGCCGTTGGAACGGTTGTTATGAATCGTGTTAATTCAACCGCCTATCCTAAGACGATTTGTGGTGTTGTTGGTCAATATAGGCAGTTTGCTCCTGGTGTTTTAACGCGTCCTATGACGGAGAAAGCATCTGTTGCTCGTGTAAGAGAGGCGGCTGATGCCGTTTTACGAGGTGAACGAGATAAGAAAGTTAAACACGCTAAGTTTTTTCATACCGCTGGTTTGTCTTTTCCGTATAAAAACATGCATTATGTTCAGGTTGCAGGGGGAAATGCTTTTTATGAAAAACGATCACGTGATGGAGAACTTCAAGTTCCTACAAATAATCGCCCTTATGATGTTGCTTATGCTTTTGCTCAAGAACGTTCTGGTCATGCGCCAAGCTTTATAGATGAAGGCTTAGAGAGTAGGGGCGTAAAGGCAGAGAAAAGTACATCTCCTTCGACAGAAGTAGCACAGTCCAAGATGGCACATCCTGCGCCTTTTGCTATGGTACAGCTTGATAAAGTTCCTATCCCTGCCTATGCACCTCAACATCTAGCTAGGAAAGAGGAAAATAAAACGATTATGGCTTTACCTTCATCTGATCAGTTAAATGCAATTGTTGCAATGTTAGAAAAACGACACAGGAACTAGTAAGTTTTTCATGACCAAAGAAGGATTATATACCCATTGCGGTTTATGAATTAAGTGAATTTTAGCGATAATGATACGCATAAATATACGTAGAGAAAGCGAACTCAAAGGATCTGAAAAACAATTTATAATATGACGACATAAAGAACGCATTCTATTTAAAGAAGGGTATTGGTAATGTACTTTGATATTCATGAGACAATTTTGCCTGAAATGCTTAATCGTCTTGCAGAAATTACAGTGAAAGTGGGGTTGAATTTACAAGAGGGGCAGGATCTTGTTTTAACTGCTCCAGTTTCAGCGTTACCTTTTGTTCGGCGTATTGCATATCATGCTTATAAGGTTGGTGCTGGTGTCATTACACCAATTTTTAGTGATGATATGTTATCGCTTACACGGTTTGAAAATGCCCATACAGCTAGTTTTGATTGTGCCCCTTCTTGGCTTTATGAGGGAATGGCAAAGGCTTTTGAAAATGGGGCAGCGCGTTTAGCGATTGTTGGTGATAATCCTTTGCTCCTTTCCAATCAGGATTTTGATAAGGTTTCACGTTTAAATAAAGCCACTTCAATAGCTTACCAGCCGGCACTCAAGCAAATATCAAATTTTGCTATGAATTGGTCGATTGTTGCTTATCCAACAGCAGGATGGGCTGAGGCAATGTTTCCTTCTTTACCACTTAATGAGGCGATTAAAAAATTAGCCGATGCAATTTTTTCTGCTTCACGTGTTACAGGAGAAGATCCGGTGCAGGCGTGGACTGTTCATAATGCACATTTGAAGAAATGGTCATCTTGGCTTAATGAGCAGCGTTTTTCTGCCTTACACTTTACAGGGCCGGGGACTGATTTAACTGTTGGTTTGGCAGATGATCATGAATGGCATGGTGGTGCATCCGTTGCTCAAAATGGTGTTATTTGCAATCCGAATATTCCGACAGAAGAAGTTTTCACGACTCCTCATGCTCATAAGGTTGAAGGTTTCGTTCGCTCAACAAAGCCCCTTTCCTATCAAGGAACTCTGATTGATAATATTGAAGTACGTTTTGAAGCCGGGCGTATTGTTGAGGCTCGTGCATCAACAGGCCAAGAAGTTTTACAGCAGGTTTTGCAAAGTGATGAGGGTGCAAGCCGGTTGGGCGAAGTTGCCCTTGTGCCCCATTCTTCACCAATTTCTAAGAGTGGCCTCCTTTTTTATAATACCTTATTTGATGAAAATGCTGCATGTCATATTGCTTTAGGGCAGTGTTATTCCAAATGCTTTTTAGATGGGGCATCATTGACGTCAGAAGAGATTGCAGCACGTGGTGGGAATAAAAGTGTCATTCATATTGACTGGATGATTGGTTCTGGTGAAATTGACATAGATGGCATTACCCAAGATGGTGTAAGAGTTCCTGTATTTCGTAAGGGTGAATGGGCTTAATTTTGTTACCATAAAACGCGGTCATTTGAGGTGGGGTGGGATGTAAGCTTTATTGATACGTTAAGTATTTTAGAGTGTGTGGTATATATTCAAGGCAGGGTTTGTCCATAAAGCCTTTAGTTAAATGATTCACATGAGTAGGAATCCAAGTAAAATCGACTCATCAAGAATTTGTTTAGTAGATGTAGAGGAAGTCTTCGTTTTTTGAGGGGGGAAGAAGTCAATTTATCAGTGATACGATTGGAAAGTGTATAATTATTAAAGAAGAGTAATGCCTGAGCTTCCTGAAGTAGAGACAGTTCGTCGTGGACTTGAGTCCGTTGTAACTGATGCAAAGATAGTATCTGTCAAACTTAATCGTAGAGATTTGCGCTTTCCTTTTCCTGAGGCTTTTTCTGAGCGCCTTATTGGCAGAACAATTATAGAACTTGGTCGGCGTGCGAAATATTTATTATTTCATCTTTCTCAGGATGAAACGATTTTAAGCCATTTAGGAATGTCTGGTTCATGGCGTATAGAGAATGATTTTTTAAGAAAAGCTTGTTCAGCGTCAAGTAAATTAGTTAAACATGATCATTTTGTCATGGATATTCAGACAAAGAATGGTGACGTTTATCGTCTTATTTATAATGATGTGCGTCGCTTTGGGTTTATGCTTTTAGTCGATACGGATAAGCTTTATGAACATCCACTTTTAAATAAGCTAGGTCTTGAACCTATAAGTAATTCGTTTTCTGGTCGTTATTTACAAAAGGCTTTTGTTAATAAAAAAATGTCTCTCAAGGGTGTTTTACTTGATCAGTCTATTGTTGCAGGTCTTGGGAATATTTATGTTTGTGAAGCACTTTGGCGGAGTCGTTTGTCTCCACAACGTGGTGCATTTACATTAGCATCAAAAACGGCACGTGCACGTGAATTTGCAGATTCTTTAGCACAAAATATACGCAATGTGATTTCTGAAGCCATTTTGTCTGGTGGCTCTTCTTTACGTGATTATATGCATATAGATGGTTCGCTTGGTTATTTTCAGCATGCTTTTTCAGTTTATGGACGAGAAGGCAAGCAATGTTTGGAATGTGGAGCGCCTATTATGCGCATTTTACAGGCTGGACGTTCAAGTTTTTACTGCTCACAATGTCAAAAATGAATAAGGTGTCTTGCAAAATCTTACAAGAGGCTTAAAGTCATCGCATCTATAATATAATTACACAAGGCTTGAAAGGTTTTTTTATGCTGAATAAAGTACTAACACATCTTGATGGAAATATAGAGAAGAGCCTTGAACGCCTTTTTTCTCTTTTACGTTTTCAATCGATTTCTACAGACTCGGCTTACAAGGATGCATGTCGTAAAGCAGCTGATTGGTTAGTGGAGGATTTAAAAAGCATCGGTTTTGAGGCTTCACGCCGTGATACGCCGGGGCATCCAATGGTTGTTGGGCATCATCCTGGACCTTCAGATGATTGTTTGCATGTGCTGTTTTACGGACATTATGATGTTCAACCTGTTGATCCATTGAGTTTATGGGAGGATGATCCATTTACACCTTCTTTAAAAGAGAGAGATGGAGAGAAAGTTATTTGTGCTCGTGGAGCTTCAGATGACAAAGGTCAGTTGATGACTTTTATTGAAGCATGTCGTGCATTTAAGAAAGAAACAGGGCAGCTTCCTATTAAAGTTACTGTTTTATTTGAGGGAGAAGAAGAATGTGCTTCTCCTTCCCTTATTCCTTTTTTAAAAGCAAATACAGATGAACTTAAGGCAGATTATGCATTGGTTTGTGACACGTCAATGTGGGATGCGGATACACCATCTATTGCTCTTTCTCTTCGGGGAATTATGGCAGAAGAGATTATTATCACAGCAGCGAATCGTGATTTGCATTCTGGTTATTTTGGAGGAGTAGCAGCTAATCCCATTCGTATTTTAACGAAAATCTTAGCAGGACTTCACGATGAAAATAATAGGGCAACACTTCCTGGTTTTTATGATGGCGTAGAAGAAACACCTCCACAGATTTTACAATCATGGAATGCACTTAATTGTACTGCTGAAAATTTTCTTGGTCCTATAGGACTTTCCGTTCCAGCTGGTGAAAAAGGGCGGAGCATTTTAGAGCTTGTATGGGCACGTCCTACCATGGAAATTAATGGTATTAGTGGCGGCTATGAAGGGGAAGGGATGAAAACAGTTATTGCTTCTCAAGCGAGTGCAAAAGTATCGTGTCGTTTGGTGCATAAGCAAGATCCAGAGAAAATACGCCAAGCGTTGCGTGATTATGTACGTAGCTCAATTCCTGCTGATTGTAAGGTTGAATTTAAGAATCACGGTTCTTCTCCGGCACTTCAGATTTCTGATGATTCATCTTTTATCAAGGAGGCGAAGGATGCCTTATCACAAGAGTGGGAAGTGCCCGCTGTCTTGACAGCCATGGGGGGCTCGATCCCAATTGTAGCAGATTTTCGGTCAATTCTTGGTATGGAAACTCTTTTGGTTGGTTTTGGATTGGCTGATGACCGTATTCATTCTCCTAATGAAAAGTATAATTTAAAATCGTTTCATAAGGGGCAGCGGTCTTGGGCGCGTATTCTTGCTGCTTTAGCAAGTAGGAGGGTAAATGGCTGAGATTCGCGTTCATCAAGGTGATTTACCAAACTTAGACAATTATAAAACTGATGCCATTGCGATTGATACCGAGACTTTAGGATTACAACCCTATCGTGATCGTTTATGCGTTGTTCAGCTTTCTTCTGGAGATGGTACTGCTGACGTTATTCAGATTGCTAAAGAACAAAAGAGTGCACCAAATTTGATAAAATTGCTTGAGGATAACGCAATAACCAAAATATTTCATTTTGGGCGTTTTGATCTTGCTATTTTAGCGCATACATTTGGTGTTATGCCAGAGGCTATTTTTTGTACAAAGATTGCTTCGAAACTCACGCGCACTTATACGGATCGTCATGGCTTGAAAGAAATTTGTAATGAATTGCTGAATGTGAATATTTCTAAACAGCAACAATCTTCGGATTGGGCGGCAGAAACGTTATCACAGGCACAAATTGAATATGCTGCGTCGGATGTGTTATATTTACATCGTTTAAAGGTTATATTTGAAGAACGTTTAAGACGTGAAGAGCGAGAAAATGTTGCCAAGGCATGCTTTCAATTTTTGCCTATGAGAGCTAGGCTTGATCTTTTAGGATGGGCGGAAGTTGATATTTTTGCGCATAGCTAACTTTAAAATTGGCTTTTAAATAGAGTTAATTATTGATGTGAGAGGACAAAATGCTTGTACATTATGGGCGTTTTATCCTCTCATCTTTTCTGATAAGAATTATAATAAATTCTTAAGTGCTATTTCATTTGAAGTTTAGGCAATAAAAATACTTTTGCGAATCCATATTTTTTATTTTTGTAACAGCTTTTATTTGAAACAAAGCAATTTTGAGGAGAGGCTGGAAACATACGGTAGGTTGGAAGACTTAAATCTCTGAAACCGGTATACAGCCTAATTGGGGGAGAATATGAATGTGTAAATGTAAAAACCAAATCTCATCTTTACCATCATTTTTAATTCTGCTTTACGACTTTCAAAAGTATTTAAAGCAATGTCTGTTAAATAATAGAGATTACGCATTGCCTCATGTTTTTAATGGATTTACGTTCTTCGTGTAAAACAGAACGCCCTAAACGGAATATATTTGTGTTGCTAATTCATGTGCTTTTTGTAAAGAAACCGACACCCAAGTTCATTTTACGGTGGCGCTCATAAAAGATATAACAATAAAGCTTCCAATACCAATATAAAATCTATTGAACACTACCATCTTTATGCTTATGGAGTAACAAGCCGCTACCATCCACACAACTGTACCAATTCCCAATGTTGTGTAAGTCCTTAGCACTTGAGACGGTTCATAAGAGACATTTTTAGTCTTTTTTTAGTGTTTTTTATCCACACAGCTCTCTCAACTTGTAACGTGCAAACAAATGGTTTTGATTGATTCAACATGAAAAAGATTTGGAATGAGAGAATCTTATGGTATTTAGGATTCTCAGTCAATATGGATAACGCTATATTATCATTATAAATCAGTATATTATATGAAGTTCGTATAGTTTATTATTTTCAGACGATACTTCGTGCCTTTATTTATTACTCAATAAGTAATTTCTATGTTGGCAGAGCAGGGCAATTTTCTTTTATTTTAAAATTAAAATGCTCCAAAGCTTTATTTTTAAGGATTCTCACTTTTTATCTATAAACATGCTATTTTTTCTGGAAATTTGCAATGAAGGCACTAGATAAAATCCATTATGAATATTTGATGAGGTTAAATTTATGAACATAAAATATTTTATTACAGCTTTTGCTACTTTTGCTTCAATCTCTGTAGCTCAGGGTGCTTCTTTCTTGTCTTCTCAAAAGTTAATAGAGGGTATACCTTCTCTTGTTCCTCCTAGAGATCTTTTTTCTAGTGAACAGTTGAGCAAGATCTTCTCTGAAGTTGTTCAAATGGAACTTTCTTGCACGCATAACAACCAATGCATAACAGCAGCTAAGTTAGTACCTGTATCATATTCTGGTAAAAAAAGATTTAAAAAGCCTAAAAAAGGATCAGGGAAAGGAAAACGACCAGACTTATTTGGTCGAAGTCCAATGAGTTATTAAAAAGTAAGAAAACAACATCAAGAGGTCTAACGTATGATCGGGAATTGAAGAGAGGAGATATTTTTATCATTTGAAAAGTGGAGGAGCAGTTGTTCGCAAAGGGTATTATAATTGTGTACGGAGGGGGTGAAGAGTACTATTTGGAAAAGATATGGGGAGGTGGATTTCGGTGTAAGAATACTCTGTATAATGGCAATCGCTCTACAAAATTCATGGGTTTGGATAAATATAACCTCCCGATTTTGGGTTACGCTGTTATACTGTAAATACTGTCATTTTAAGCGTAACTATACAGCGCATATAAAACTCCTTGATAAGTGTTTTTAGAGTAGGGCTTGTCCAGAGAGAGCCTTTAGTTAAGTGAATCACATAAGTAAGGAGTTAAGAAAAATCCTCTCGACAAGAAACTAAGCTGTTTGCAGAGAGGATACTTCATCAAAATCGAGTGAAGCAACAAAAATGTTAAACTTTTGATCTTTGATGGTATGCTTCGACTACAGAATTTATAAAATATTCATTTGTCTATGATTCAAAATATCAGATATTTTTTCTGCCAAATTCATGATTTTTAAAGCAAGGTGTGGTGTGAAAACTTTAAGAAAGATTTCTCGTTTTTTCAGCTTTAAGGAGATTTCTATATAAGTTTTAATGTTTATCATACCGGTTGTCTGTCTTTAGGTATTTTTTTCAATTTAGCTAAAAAGAGTATGAAATGATAGCCTACAAATAGGGCTAAAGCTCTGGAAAAGATTTTCTAGAAAGTTAAGCAGAAGCGTAAATATGTCAAAAAGGAATAAATTCCTAAATTAAAGACAAAGAGCAAGCGTGATGAAATTACATGTAATTTTGTTGCAGTTCATGGGGTAGTGAAGATCTTGTTCTGTCGGGTACAAGCATTCTTTACAATGATGAAAAAATAATCAAAGAGCTATTCACATTTGGTTATACGAAGGATGAAGCTAAAAACGTTGTTTGTATGAATTTAAATGGAACAGTTACATTTAGCTGCTCTCAATATTGTAACAGTCTTCACTATTACAATATTGAGAGTATTAATAGGAAGCATTTTAGCTTTTAAATAGTTTTATTTATTCACACACTTGCTCGTTTGTGAGGTGCTGGGGGGCTTTAATATAAAAAGGCTTAAGATAAGAACATCTTCAATATTGCAGACGAATTAATATAAAAGATATTTTTTCATTATAAATCAATATATTATATTTTCATTCCAATAGCACACGCTTTACACGGAGGGTACTGTGGCGCAGTTTTTTTTCAAAATGATAAAGGAGAGAAAACGTGAGGAAAAGAGATCATTTGTGCATAGGCATAGTTTAATTCTCATTTATTACAGATCAAGCAATTAAGGGTACTTTGATTGGCTTTTTGTTTTTTTTTATAAGTGTATCATTTTTGCTACAGATATCTGAAGATGGGGCTCTATATGAAATGATGTGTTCAAATAAATATTCAGCTATGGAGAGAAAATATGAATATGAAATGGTTAATAACAGCTTCTGCTTTCGCTTTTGTTTCAGCTTCAGCAGCACAAGCAGCAGATGTTATTGTTCCCCCAAGACCAACACCTGTTGCTCCCGTTATTGTTGCTCCAACTTTTTCTTGGACAGGTTTTTATGTTGGGGGCCAGATTGGTGGTTTTTCGGGTAAAACGAAAATGGATATTCTCAGTAATGGAAACAAGATTCCAGCGCCTGATGACCTTTTGCCTAAACTATCTGGTTTCATGGGGGGGCTTTATGCAGGTTCCAACGTTGATCTTGGTAATGGCCTTATTCTAGGTGTTGATACAGATATCATGTGGTCTAATAAAGATGACACGAAGACAGGAAAAACATATGTCATTGCCCCAGAACACATCAATTATATTAACAAGGTATTAAAAGACGCTGCAATTAATATTGGTAAAGATGCGCTTAAACCTGGTGCTAAACGAACCCACAGTTTCACTTTTAAAGAAAAGTGGGCTGGTGCAACGCGCGTGCGTATTGGTTTTGCAGCTGAACGCATTATGCCTTATGTTGCTGGTGGTATCGCTTATACACAGCTTCAAGATAGTGCGTTGATTTCAATAACAGATAAAGATTCAGACAAAGTAATCGCTTCTGGTACTCTGTCTGATGAAACAAAGACCCTTGTTGGTTACACCCTTGGTGCTGGTGTTGATTTAGCAATGACCAATAATATTATTGTACGTGCGGAATATCGTTACTCAGATTTTGGGAAAAAGAAATTCTCAAATGATAAATATGAGACTTCTTACAAAACCAATGATTTCCGTGTTGGTGTTGCTTACAAATTTTAACAGATGATAAGTTAAATAACAGAGGCTCTGTCTTTGACAGAGCCTCTGTTATTTTCTGTTGCCATATTATCACACAATACATAATTTATTGTGGATGTGAAAAGATATTATTCAGATTTTCTTAAAAAAAATCATAGACAATAAACAAGAATTACATTTAAAAACCAATAAGTTATTTATATATATATCTTTAGGTTTCTCGTACAAAATCAAGCTATGAAGCGATTTTGTCTGGGATGTGCCCTCCATTTTCTGTGACTGTATCATTTTTACTACAGCTTTTCTTTCTATAATCTTGTAGCACTGTGCTCATAAATAAATTAGGAGCAAAGTTTATGAATATAAAATCTTTAGTAACAACTTCTGTTATCGCTATAGCAGCAGCTTCTGCAGCACAAGCTGCTGATGTTGTCATCCCTCGTGAAACAGCCCCAGCAGTCATCTCAGCAGCCCCTGCCTATTCTTGGACAGGTTTTTATCTTGGTGCTCAGATTGGTGGTCGTTCAATGAAATCTGACAACTTTTCAAACGATTTTAAGTTTTCTGGTATGATCGGTGGTCTATACACAGGTTACAATATTGATCTCGGCAGTGGTGTAGTCTTTGGCTTGGATACAGATGTCTCTTTTGTTGGTAAAAAAGACACAGTTAATTACGGTGAACATACGGTTGGAGGAGTATTCAATAAAACTGCTGAAGATATTACTAAAATCCTTACAGAAGCTAAGATTCCAGTGAAAGATGGTCTAAAAGTTGCATCTGGAGATGCATACACCGAAAGTGTTACTCTGAAAGAAAAGTGGTCTGGTGCTACACGCGTTCGCATTGGTTTTGCTGCTGATCGTATCATGCCTTATATCGCTGGTGGTGTTGCTTATACGCAAATACAAGGAATTTCCGCAATTGAAGTGAAAAAAGCTGTTGATACTTCTGCTAATCCTTCTGCTGATTCTGGTAAATTGGTTGCTTCTGGTAACGTATATGATGAAACAAAGACCCTTGTTGGTTTCACCCTTGGTGCTGGTGTTGACTTCGCAATGACAGACAATGTTCTGTTGCGTGCAGAATACCGTTACTCAGACTACGGTAAAAAGAAATACTTTAAAGACACAGCTGAACTTCAATACAGAGTCAATGATTTCCGTGTTGGCGTTGCATATAAATTCTAATTTCGTAAAAAACGAAATAAACTTCCAAGAGGCTCTGTCTTTGACAGGGCCTCTATTATTTTCTGTTGTTATATTATCACATACCCTATATTTATTAGGGGAGTAAAAGATATTATTTAGATTTTCTTAAAAAGATTTTTATAAATGACAGATAACAATTATGCCATAAAATCAATAATTTACACATACTTGTAACTTACAATTTCTTATGAAACGTGAAGTTATGAAATGACTTTATCTTGCGTCAGCTTTCGTTTCCTATGATTGTATCATTTTACTACAGCGTTTTTTTGTAGTCGTATAATACTGTGCTCGTAAATAAATGAGGAGCAAAGTTTACGAATATAAAATCTTTAGTAACAACTTTTGTTATCGCTATGACTACAGCTTCTGCGGCACAAGCTGCTGATATTGTCATTCCTCGTAAAACAGCTCCAACAGTTATCACAGCTCTTTCGTTTTCTTAGACAGGTTTTTATCTTGGTAGTTAAGTTGGCAACTTTTCAAGTCAAAGTTTATGTATTTGATTTTGAGACAAAAGAAAAAACTTCAGATAAAGATGCACTACCTATGCCTTCCGGTTTCATCGGTGGTATTTATTTAGGTTCCAACGTAGATCTTGGAAATGTTCTCATTCTAGGTGTTGAAACCGATGCAGTCTGGGCAGACCGAGGAGAGACGAAGACGGTCTCAAAGATTCTTGTGGTTGATGAATTTAATGATTTTAATGATGAATTTGAAGATGCTGGTGTTGCATTGCTGGTGTTACATTGGATGAAAATAAAAAGTTTCAAAAGGGTGACACAGCAGTGTAGCGCATTGGTTTCAAAGAAAAAAGGTCTGGTGCAACACGGGTTTGTGTTGGTTTTTCTGTCGCTGACAGTATTATGCCTTATCTTGCGATGGTATTGCTTATGCGCAAATACAAGGTGTTGGTAAAGTTTCAGGAACAAAAAAGTTGGCAAATGGGTAAGCCAAGTAAAGAGTTTCTGCTACAGTATTTAATAAAACAAAAACGATGGAGGGTTTTATCCTTGGTGGTGGTATAGATTTCGCGATGACAGATCATATTCTGCTTCGTGCGGAATACTGTTACTCAGACTTTGGTAAGAAGGAATTTAAAAAGGATTATCTTAAACTAGGCTACACAACCAATGACTTTCGTGTAAGTATCGCTTACAAGTTCTAATTTCATCAAAAGTGCAATTATGAATAAAAAAGTATTAATAAAAAGTTAAATTTTCAAGAGATCTTGACTTTTACAAAACCGCTGTTTTCTAGGGTTTATTTGTGTGATTGTGATATTTTTACTACAGCTTTTCTATCTGTAATCTTGTAAGGTCGTTTGATAGTTAATTTAGGAGCAAAATTATGAATACAAAATCTTTAATAGCAACTTCTATTGCCGCTTTAATTTCAGCTTCTGCAGCACAAGCTGCTGATATTATCATCCCTCGTGAAACAGCCCCAGCAGTTATCGCAGCAGCCCCTTCGTTTTCTTGGACAGGCTTTTATCTTGGTGGTCAAGTTGGTAACTTTTCGAGTAAAACTAAAGTAACTATTCCAGGAGAAGATAAAGAACTTTTCAAAAAAGATAACACACCTAGTCCTTCTGGTTTCATGGGTGGTATTTATGCCGGATCTAACGTAGACCTTGGAAATGGTCTCATTCTCGGTGTTGAAACCGATGCAGTTTGGGCAGACCGTGAAGAATCAAAAACAGCCCGTGAATTGACTCTTACTGAAAAAAATGCAGCAGATTTTAATGCTGCCCTTGAAAAAGCTAAGGTTGAATTAAAAGGTCAGCAACAGTTTGAAAAAGGCGACAAGGTAACGGAAAAGCACAGTTACAAAGAAAAATGGTCTGGTGCTACACGCGTTCGTATCGGTTTTGCTGCTGTTGACCGCATTATGCCTTATGTCGCTGGTGGTATTGCCTATGCGCAGGTACAGGGTATTCAATCAGTTACAGGAAAAGGAGAGAGAGTTAAAGTTGAACAGAAAGCTGGTGTGGTTGAAAACCCATCAGTTAAGCAAAATGTAGATTTGACTGGTGGTACTTGGGCTGATGACACGAAGACAATGGTTGGTTTCACTATTGGCGGCGGTGTTGACTTTGCAATGACCGACAACGTTCTTTTACGTGCAGAATACCGTTACTCCGATTTTGGTAAAAAGAAATTCGCCAACGATACACGTGAATTCAACTACAAAACCAATGACTTCCGTGTAGGTGTCGCTTACAAATTCTAATTTCGTAAAAATGAAATTATCAGCACAAAAAATACTAAGGCCTCGTTTAACGGGGCCTTTATTTTATTATCTCTCTATTTTATTCCTCTTAATCTCTTCATTTTTAATGGGATCATACTCCTCATGCAAAACAGAACGCCCTAAACGGAATACACTTGTTGTTGTGTATTCACACATTTTTTTTAAATAAATATTTTTCAAAGTACATCAAGCCCACTTATGTCTCTGGAAAAGATTTGAATATTTTAGGCTCTGATGTTCAAGCAACGGATAAACTCCTCTTGCAAGCTGAGAGGAATGTTTCGATTGATGCCACACGCAACAGTGCCAATAGCCATCGCGGGGATCAAACATCTCATGTCGCGGTGCACAATGGCTCTCATCTAAGTTCTGGAAAAGAGACCACTGTTCTATCGGGTGGCGATATCCATATTGCTGCTTCCAATATAGATGCCAAGGGTAATGTTGCTCTTGGCGCCCAAGGGGAGGTAACAATAGGGGTAAGAAACGATGAGATGGAGTATCATCTTCGCACCAAAAACACGAAAGTGGACATGCAAGCCTCTCATGCCGTTGGCTCTTCGATAAAATCGGGAGGTGACACCACTGTCATTGCAGGGCAGGATGGCAAACCGCATGACCTTAGCATCACAGGCAGTTCCATTGCGGCTGAGGGCAAGGTAGGGCTGAAAGCCAGCAACGATGTCCTGATCAATAATGCAGAGGATAGCTCACACCGTGAGATATCTAGCTATACAGATGGCGGTTTTTTTGGGGGAAGTTCATCCTATTATAAAACTTTTGGAGCCACCCAAGTAGTAGGTTCAAGTATAGCAGGAGAAAAAGGCATTGCCATTGCCTCAGGCAACAACACGGAAGTTGTCGCCTCGATGCTCGTAGCCGGTAAGGCAGAGGAAACGTCAGGAGAGAAAGCACTAGGAGATCAGAAAAAAGCGGATATTACCATTCACTCTGGGGGAAAGATTACTATCAAAGGCGCCCAAGAACACTTGGATCAGCAAGCACAATCGTCATCAAGTGGCTTTTTGCATGAGAAATCGTCCGATAC
>NZ_JBHIRW010000003.1:0-52295 GCF_042197445.1 Bartonella sp. AA1HLJMS
CTAAAAGGTGGTCTGAAAATGGCTATTTAAAGAAAAAATCTATATATTTCAATATGTTTAAGAAATAAAATGGTGCCCCCAGAGAGACTCGAACTCCCGACCCCCTGATTACAAATCAGGTGCTCTACCAACTGAGCTATAAGGGCGTAACCATGTAGGAGTTAGCACAAACTAACAAAAAGGAAAACAGAAAATTATTAAATTTTATGCATATTAAAAGAAAACTATATAAAAAATAACCAATTTATTTCCTTTTTCCACTTTTTACAGCAAGGTTGGAACTATCCTTATATTGATATCTTATAGAGTCTTTTATAAGAATGCACCGTTTTGCTATCGAATTACGAATCTGAAGACTTTGATTGATGAGCAAGGTAATTTTCTAGCCAGTGAATATTATAATTACCATCAGCAACATCTTGATTATTAATAAGATCGCGAAAAAGAGGTAGTGTAGTTTTTATCCCATCGACGACAAATTCATCTAAAGCACGCCGTAAACGCATCATACATTCTAAACGGGTACGTCCATGAACAATTAGCTTTCCAATCATGCTATCATAGTAAGGAGGGATACGATAACCTGAATAAGCGCCTGAATCAACACGAATCCCTAAACCTCCAGGTGTATGAAAATGTGTAATGGTTCCAGGTGATGGCGTAAAGTTAATGGGATCTTCTGCATTAATACGGCATTCAATGGCATGACCAGAAAAACAGACTTCATCTTGTGTTACTGAAAGTTTACAGCCTGATGCAATATGGATTTGTTCGTGGACTAAATCTATACCTGTAATTGCTTCAGTTACAGGATGCTCAACTTGTAAACGTGTATTCATTTCAATAAAATAAAATTCGCCATTTTCATAAAGAAATTCAATAGTACCAGCTCCACGATATCCAAGTTGAGCACAGGCATTTGCAACAATATTTCCAATTTTTTTCCGTTCAGTTTCATTAAGTGCAGGTGACGTAGCTTCTTCCCATACTTTTTGATGCCGTCGTTGAAGTGAACAATCGCGTTCTCCTAAATGAATAGCATTTCCCGCACCATCACCTATGACTTGAATTTCAATATGACGAGGTTTTTCTAAATATTTTTCTATGTAAACAGCGTCATCACCAAAAGCAGCTTTCGCTTCTGAACGCGTTGTTTTGAGAGCTATAGAAAATTCTTGTTCAGAATGAACGACTTTCATACCACGTCCGCCACCACCGGCAGAAGCTTTTATAATAACTGGATAACCAATTTCACGAGCAGTGCGTAAAGCATCTGATTCTTCAGTGACTGCTCCATCTGAACCTGGAACTACAGGAATACCAAGTTTTTTGGCGGTTTTCTTTGCTTCGATTTTATCGCCCATGATGCGGATATGAGTAGCTGTTGGACCGATGAATGTAATATCATGGGCTTCTAGAACATCTGCAAATTTTGCATTTTCAGAAAGAAAGCCATAACCTGGATGAACAGCATCCGCTCCTGTAATTTCACAAGCAGCAATAATTTGCTGAATACTCAAATAAGAATCACGAGCGGGAGGAGGGCCAATACAAACACTTTCGTCAGCAAGACGAACATGCATTGCATCTGCATCAGCGGTAGAGTGAACAGCCACGGTTTTTATGCCAAGTTCTTTACATGCACGTAAAACGCGAAGAGCAATTTCTCCTCGATTAGCAATGAGGATTTTTCGAATCATGGTTGCCCCTCGCTTTATTCAACAATAATAAGTGGTTCACCAAATTCAACAGGTTGGCCATCTTTGACAAGAACAGTGGTTACCGTGCCTGAGCGTGGTGATGAAATTTGATTCATTGTTTTCATGGCTTCAATAATAAGTAATGTCTCTCCTTCAGAAACATTTTGTCCTACTTCTACAAAAGGTTGTGCACCTGGTGAAGGTGCAAGATAAGCTGTTCCAACCATTGGAGAGGTTATTGTGTTTTTGGATTTATCTTCTTGGATAGATTGTATGGGAGATTCAGTTGTTGGGACCGGAGAAGATGTTACAGAAAAAGTAGGAGTAGAAACAGGAGCATAGATTGCTTGCTCAGAAGAAGTTAAGGTATTTTGGCGTGAGACACAAATACGAAGCTCCCCTTGTTCAACTTCAATGTTCGTTAAATTGGTATCATTCAAAATTTCAGCAAGATCACGAATAATTTTCGTATCAATTGCGGTTTTTGCCGAATCCATTTTTTTTGTTGCCATTTTATTTCTAACTCCTTGATCAATGAAGATCGTCATTATCTCATTTTATGACCGAATATCTCTAGATTAGGGATGAGATCTTTTGAGGCTTTAAAGATTTTTATTTCCTTTAAATCATTATAGTTTGCAATTTAAACTCGTATCTGCTTTACGTAAAATTGCACTTATAAGCCTGTTATCAAAAAAGAGAAAGCATAAAATTACCTCATTTACAGTATTCTTCCTAAAACGGATCAGGTATTCACTGTGTATTATCTATCGCTTGTTTTAGAATATCTTGTCTGGCTGCGCCGATGAATATTTTATCACCAATGATGTAAGAAGGTGTTCCCGTAATATGAAGTGCAGAGGCAATTTGAATGTTTTCTTTAAAAGCGTTTTGCAGAGTGGGATCTTTTATTGCATTATGTAGTTTTTTTTCATCTGCTCCTAATGAAACAGCTACTTTAATAGCTTTAGCTTCATTTGCACGACCCTGATACATTAAAAGCGTTTTGTGAAACTGAGGATATTTCTCTGGAAATTGTTTTCGAAATGCGTAGGCAACAGTATGGGCTGCCATAGAATCAGAGCTTAAAATTGGTAAGTCCTTGATAATAACCTTTAAATCTGGATATTCTTTTATTAAGTCTTCTATATTTGAATAGGAAATTTTACAATAACCACAGTTGTAATCAAAAAAATTGACAAGCACTCTTTTACCATTTGGGTTTCCCAAAACAGCGTCATGAGGAGAATGAAAAATCTCTTTTTCTAATGAATGAATGACAGAAGTTTGTTTTTGGTTTTCGTATTCATTCTGTTTTTCCAGCTTATCTTGAAGAATAAGCTGCATTTCAATCATAATTTCTGGATGAGTAAGAAGATACTCTCTGACGATTTGTTGAATATGATGAGAATCAGTATGTGGTATCATTTTTTCTTTAAGCTTAGATAAAAAGCTAGAATCTTCCAAAAGTTGTGATTTAAGCTTTTCTAAGCTTAAATCATTTGCTGTTTTTGAGTGTGATGTTGCGTTTGATAAAGAAGGTAAAAAGATTAAAATACTCGACATAACTATGACTAAAATTTTTGAAAAAAGTGTTATTTTCGAGTTTTGAGAGTGATAATTCATTTGTATACCTTCACATTTTTTAGGGTGTCATTGAGTGAACTATATGAAAAGCGCTATCTATGTGCAATGAAGCATTTAGTTATAGTGTATCTTTAAGAATGAGAAAAAACATCAATTTTTCTCTAAAAAGATTTCATATGATAAACCTTGGCTTGGTAAGGATTATGTTTTGTAAAAGATAAAAAAATTCTCTTTAATTTGTCAAATGTTGTTTTGATGTATAAGGGTATCAAAAGCTTTTTGTGCGTGTTTATTTTAGGAAAAAGTACGTTGATAATATAATGAAGAACATTTGTATTATTTTTTCCTGTTGCTTTATTGAGTACTGAGAAACAAAATTAAATAATGAAAAGTGAAATTATGAAAACCACAACACATTATGATCTGTTTATCATTGGAGGAGGGATAAACGGCTGTGGATTGGCAAGAGATGCAGCAGGACGCGGATTTAAAGTGGGATTGGCTGAAATGAACGATCTTGCATCTGGGACCTCAAGTGCGTCAACAAAGCTTATTCATGGTGGGCTTCGTTATCTTGAACACTATGAGTTCAAACTTGTTCGTGAAGCATTGAAAGAACGCGAGATTATTTTACGTATGGCTCCACATATTGTGCGTCCTTTGCGTTTTCTCCTTCCTTATCATAAAGAATTGCGCTCTGCTTGGATGTTGCGTTTTGGACTTTTTATTTATGATTATTTAGGGAATTGGAATCAGAAATTGTGGCGCAGTAAAACGATTAATTTTTCACAAAAATTTTGCTCTACACTGAAGAAAGAATATCAGAGAGGTTTTGAATATTCTGATGCAAGAGTAGATGATGCGCGTTTAGTTATTGGCAATGCTCGTGATGCAGAAAAGTGGGGAGCTGATATAAAAGTACGAACAGAAGTTCTCTCTTTAAAAAAAGAAGACAATAAATGGCGTATCTTTCTTCAAGACAAGTTAAGTAGCAAAGAATATAGTGTCACAGCTTCTTATGTCGCGAATATGACAGGTCCTTGGATTGATCATGTTTTAGCAAGCATATTAGATTGTAAAGAACATCCACCAGTACGGCTTGTTAGAGGTTCTCATATTTTGGTTCCCAAGCTTTATACTCATGATCGTGCTTATATTTTTCAAAATGGTGATGGGCGTATTATATTTGCTATTCCGTATCAAGAAGAGTTTACCTTACTTGGAACAACAGATTGTAATTATCAAGGAGATCCGGCTGACGTTCATATTACTGATACAGAAATTGATTATATTTGTGCAGCAGCCAGTGAATATTTCATACAACCAGTGTTGCCTGAAACGATTGTCTGGTCTTACTCTGGAGTTCGTCCACTCTATGATGATGGAGCTTCAAAAGCACAAGAAATTACGCGCGATTATGTTTTAAAAGAAATGGGAACAGGAACGACACCAAAGATACTTAATCTTTATGGTGGAAAGATTACAACTTATCGTAAGTTGGCTGAAGATGCGATGAAATTTGTTGAAAAAGAGCTTGGTAAAAAGGGAGCATCATGGACGGCTAAGGCAGTACTTCCAGGGGGTGATTTTCCCTATAACAAATTAGATACAATCGAAAATAGGATTGCTCTTTTAATGCCAGATTTAGATGCTTTTACACATCGCAGGCTTGCACGCTCCTACGGTACGGAAGCATTGGTGATCTTTGCACATGGTAAGGCAAATAAAGGAAAAAATTTTGGACATGGGCTTTATGAAGTAGAAGTAAAATGGTTGATGGAAAAAGAATGGGCTAAAGTATGTGAAGATGTGTTATGGCGTCGTTCAAAACTGGGGCTCCTATTTAATGAACAAGAGGTTGATACTCTTTCTTCCTATATGCAAAGCCAACAAGAGATTGAACAACGTTTATGATCATTTCATTTTACAGATTGTATCTGCAATATTGTAAAATATTTTCCTTCGAGAGATACTGATATTAGTTATAGATATTAAAAAGGCAATGGTTGTCTATACCCTGATTTTAGTTTTTTTTTGCAAGAATCACAAAATGGCAAAATTAGATAGAATATTTAAGATGAAATTTGTCTATCTTATAAAGTGAAATCTAAGAATATTACCAAAAAGAACTCATTGATAAAAAATAATTTATAATTAGATTCGTGTGAAATAAGGTTTTTTTCTTCTTTAAGAGAAGATAAAAGCTACTTTCTGTATCGTTTATTTGCACAATGAGTTAAAAAAATCTAAAGAAAATTAAATCAATCATGAAAAATTCTATAATGTGTTAGTTTAGCATTTATTATCTTAAACGCTGTACTAAATCATGTAAGGGAAGAGGCTTGAAGAGCGTAATAAGAAGAACTTATAAATGAGTTTTTTATATTATAGTAAAAATCTTCTTTTTTCATGTTTATATACCTGAACACTAATCTATGAGAAATGCGATATTGTGTTGTGGCATGATTGATTGTAGTAAACCTTGATATCAATTGAAAATAATGAGCTGTTATTATACTCATGATAGTATAAGAGAATAAAATTTTCCGTAAACTAAAAGTAAGTATTTTTTTATGTATAAAGAGAGAGCTATAGGGACATGAGAGTAATACCCTCATGATATTTTACAACCTTCCATCGCCTATAAAATTTGCAGTAGCACCAATGTTGGACTGGACAGACCGACATTGTAGATTTTTTTATCGTCTTTTAACGAAAAAAGCTCTCCTTTATACGGAAATGATGGTAGCAGATGCTGTCATTCATGGTGTTCGCGAACAATTGTTGGCTTTTAGCGACAAAGAATGTCCAGTTGCATTACAATTAGGGGGCGCAGATCCGAAAAAGTTAGCAGAAGCTGCACGAATTGCTGAGGATTTTGGCTACAACGAAATAAATCTCAATGTTGGTTGCCCATCAAATCGTGTTCAAGCAGGTGTCTTTGGAGCTTGTTTGATGCTACATCCAGACATTGTGGCAAATGCCGTAGAAGCAATGAAACGAGAGGTTACTATACCTGTAACTGTCAAATGTCGGATTGGAGTGGACGAACAAGATGAAGAGTTAGCGTTAGATCTTTTGGCTAATCAGGTTTGGAATGCTGGATGTGATGCGCTTTGGATACATGCACGCAAGGCATGGCTACAAGGATTGAGTCCGAAAGAAAATCGCAATATTCCGCCCCTTAATTATGAAAGGGTTTACAAATTAAAACGTCAATATCCTCATAAATTCATTGGGATAAATGGTGGAATTAAATCGATTGATGAGATCAAAGAACACTTAACTTTCTGTGATGCTGTCATGGTTGGTCGCCAAGTTTATCATGATCCAACTTTGTTAAAACATATTGATTTTGAACTCTATGGTGAGTCGCAGAATAGTCTAAGTGAGAGTGATCTTATTGAGGTTATGTGTGATTATGCGGCTCGACATATTGCATCGGGGGGGCGGCTTTCTCATGTGACGCGTCACATGATTGGTTTATTTCATGGGCGGGGTGGGGCACGTCGATGGCGGCAAATACTATCAAATGATGCGACAAAACCAAACGCAGATATATGTACTTTAAAAGAAGCTTTTTATGCTCTCATTTAATAACAGTCAGACAATTAACATATATTAAAGTTGAGATCCTTTGCGTTTTGATTTCTTTGCGATAATTTTGATCCTTTTAATTTTATAAGTTTTTGAAAGTTTATAACTTTTATTATGAATAAGAATGTTAGAATTTATATATTAAACGGCATGCTGATTATACCTATTAAATAAAAAATAACTTAAGGGTATCACTGTAAAGGTAGTCATAAGATATTAATAACATTTTGAATCTTGCACATTTGTTATTGGGGTAGAAAATAGAATATAGAAATTATTGCCTTCATAGTATTTAACTTTTTTAAAGCACTGTTAAAAAAACAATAAATTATTTATATCCTGTATATATGACGTGATTTTCATAAACATTGTAGATTTTAAAAGGTATCCTTATGATCGCTAGTCCATTTGATGATTTTCGTGCTTTGCTTACAAATTTACCTGTTGCTGATGAGTTTTCTATAATTTTGGCAAAAAAACGGCAAAAAAACTTAACAAAAGAGCAAGGAACATTGGGAAAACTAGGAGATATTGCTGTTTGGTATGCGGGGTGGAGGGGTACAGAAAAACCTATCGTAACGCGACCTTTGGTTGCTATTTTTTCTGGAAACCATGGTATTGTAGAGGAGAATATTACACCATTTCCACAATCTATGACACAAAAAATGGTAGAAAATTTTGCATCTGGTGGAGCTGCTATCAATCAAATTTGTATTGCTTATGATCTTGGATTAAAAATTTTTGATTTAGCATTGGAATATCCAACAATGAATATTACGAAGGATGCCGCAATGGATGAGCGGAGTGCGGCTGCTACAATGGCATTTGGAATGGAATCCATTGCGGGTGGAACAGATCTTTTATGTATTGGAGAAATGGGAATTGGAAACACAACAATAGCTTCAGCTTTATGCTTAGCATTGTTTGGAGGGGAAGTGGAAGAATGGACAGGAAATGGTATGGAATCAGAAGGTGATTTTTATCAGCGTAAAATTGCAGCGGTTAAGACAGCCATTTCTTTGCATAAGGATTATTTTAATGATCCTTTTGAGATAATGCGTCGCTTAGGAGGACGTGAGATTGCTGCTATGGTTGGTGCTATTTTAGCAGCAAGAATAGAAAAAATACCCGTTATTTTAGATGGTTTTGTGGCAACAGTAGCTGCAGCGGTTCTTTATAAAATGCATCCAAAAGCTCTTGATCATACCCTTGTTGGACATGTTTCTTCTGAGACAGCTCATCGTAAACTTTTAAAAAAAATTGGCAAAGAACCACTTCTAGATTTGGGGATGCGTCTTGGTGAAGGGACAGGAGCAGCTATGGCAGCTGGTATCGTCAAAGCCGCTGTTTTAACACATGCACAAATGGCAGTTTTGGAACAAGAAAGTTTGAATGCCTAAAAGATCATAAGACGGATATAAAAAATCTTAAGAGCTTTGTTCATGCGTCTTGTCGTGTAATTTAATATAATTCAGCGGAAGTTCCGTTGTATATTTAATCTGTTCCATTGCGAAAGAAGATGAGACATCACGGATATCAATTTTAGAAATTAATTTTTTATAAAAAAGATCATAAGCTTCAATGTTGGGCACAACAACACGCAATAAATAGTCAATATCTCCACTCATTCGATAAAATTCAATGACTTCACGGAATTCTTGCACAATTTTTGAAAAACGCTTAAACCATTCATGACTATGTGTATTTGTGCGAATAGACACAAAAACAGTGACGTGTGCGTTTACTTTTTCTGGAGAAAGAACAGCAACACGACGCTGAATGACGCCATCTTCTTCAAGTTTTTGAATTCTACGCCAGCAAGGAGTGGTCGAAAGTCCCACTTTTTTAGCAATATCAGCAACAGAAAGTGTCGCATTTTCTTGCAAAAGATGTAAAATTTTTCGGTCAAGACGATCCATATTTTTTCTCAATATTTTAATTTATAAAAATTTACGCACTAAACGACGCAGATATACAATAAGCTCATCGTTAAACCATGGGTTTTTCTGTAACCAAAAAGTATTTCGCCATGACGGATGAGGCAAAGGCATAACATTATAGCCTCGAGGTTGAGGAATGGAAAGAATATTTCTCCAATCACCAACAGTTGCAGAAACGGTTTTATGTTTTAATTCTGTAATGTGCCACTTTTGCGCATAACTGCCAATAGCAAGAACAAGCTTTATTTGAGGCATTGCCTGAAATATCTTTTCATGCCATATTTCTCGACATTCACGTCTTGGTGGTAAATCAGCTTTATTTTTGTCATAACCTGGAAAACAAAATCCCATAGGAACAATAGCAAAGAGAGATTTATTATAAAATTCTTCTTTCGTGACACCCAGCCAATTACGCAATTTTTCACCAGAGCGATCATTAAAAGGGATAGACGTTTCATGGACACGCAACCCTGGTGCTTGGCCTGCAATTGCAATCGAAGCAGTATCGGATAAATAAACGACAGGGTTTGGTTCATGAGGAAGAGGAGGAAAATAATGGGGTTGTTGGACGCAAACACGACAGGAATAGATCTCTTTTTCAAGTTTGATAATTGGGCTACATTGTTTCATTAGTAAATAAAATTAAAAAATATTTTTTTTATTCTGTGCGAGGATTTGCTTTGCGCCATTCTTTTGGTCGTTGAAAACTTGATGCCCATATTCCTTTCTTTTTCTTTCTAGCTTCTTGCTCTTCTTTGGGGTATTCATAATAATTTACAGCCCAACCATTATGTACAAGTGTTGCGTTGATATTGCTAACTTGTTTTGTTTTACATGTTGCAAGAATACGGCGATATTTATCTGTTTTTTGCCAGTGACATGTAACAGTTTGATTTTTTAATAATTGTTCTAAATATTTCTTTGCCTCAAGCCCACAAGGGTAGCGAGCTTCTTTTTTTCCACAAAATTGGTGGAGTTCAGGAGCATCAATTCCAGCTAGCCGAATCTTAATTGAAGAAATCATAATGGTATCGCCATCAATGATTAATGCATTTCCTTCAACAGTGTTTTGAGAAGAAAATTTTTCTTTTTGAGGCAACCGCTGAGTTTTCTTAAAATAAGTTGACATAATGATAAGAATGCTAGCAGCGACAAAAATACTGAAACCGATAACTTTTAGATTAAAGCTTCTTAGATTAAAATGAGAAAAAGATTTTTTCATGAAATAAAGAAACTGCTAACATTATTATAACTCTATTTTAGTATCGAGAAACTTTATTCATATGACGAAACAATGTTTCGTTTTAATGACAAAATTTTCATTAGATATCACAATAATCAAATACTCATACAGAATATATGTAAGCAACTTAAATAATAAATCAACTTATCCAAATCCGTACAAAACATACAAAGTTTAAAGTAAACTTTTTAAACTTAAGGAAATAAAAAACACCCCTCAAAAAATAAATTTGAAGAGCAATACTCCCACATTTCTTTTGGAATATAAAATCTATCAATTCAATGATAATTTTATTTATTTAATTTTTGTTTCTTTAAATTCAACGTGTTTTTTTACAACTGGATCATATTTACGCTTGCTCATTTTATCTGTCATTGTACGGCTGTTTTTCTTTGTTACATAGAAAAAACCAGTATCCGCAGTTGATAAAAGCTTGATCTTAATGGTTGCTGCTTTAGCCATAATGTAAGTACCCTATTTATACTGAAAAAATATTATTGCTGTCAAAACTTATTTCCGACATCATCAGATTTTCCGGCAACACTACGGATGTTCTCAAAAAAGTCAAGAGCTGATTAATTTTCTCATAAGTTGGACAAACACGAAAATGACATATAAACCGAAAAAAACAGCCATGGCTATTGAAAAACCAAAGGGTTTAAAGATATCCATGGATTTTCCGATAAAGGTCGGTCCGATGAGCATACCAATTCCATAACAAAAAATAAAAGCAGAATTAGCAGCAGCAAGCTCTTGCCCCTTGAGACGGGCTCCTAAATGTGCAAGACTAATTGTATAAAGGCTCGCTGATACACCACCCAGAAAAAACAAATCAAGCATCAGAATCCATGGATATTGAAGAATCCATGGTACTATAAAAGTTCCTATAAAACCTAAAATAGCGCAACTCATCAGCGGGTAGCGTCGATCTTTGGCGTAGTCGCTTATAATGCTGATAGGAATTAAGAGGAAAATATTCCCAAGTGCAAGGGTTGCCATAAAATGTGCTGCTTCATTCTCATTATAACCAATGGATAAACTAAAGGGTATTATAAGAGTTAATACGCCCATTTGAATGGCCCCGTAAACAAGGACCGCCATCATTGCACTTGGAACGTGAAAAAGATAACGAAAAAATGGCATATATTGATTTTTTTGAAATTCTGGACTTAATTTCCAAGCGGTAAGAATTGGTATAGTAGCAAGTATAATAAGGCTATATCCAACAGCAAAAGGAATAAATCCTTGTGTTCCCACTTTTGCTAGCAGCGTTAGACCTATTATAAACCCTAATCCTAAGACAATAGCATAAATAGAAAGGATAAAACCGCGTTTTTTGGGGGGAGCATAACTGTTGATCCAAAACTCTGACAGGATAAACATAACTGTCATGCTGAAATGTAATATAAACTTTAAAATAAACCAAACCCATATGGGATCAAAAAAATAGAATCCTAAAAAACTTAAAGATCCTATCGCCATCATAAGCAATATTGTTTGAGCGATTCCTAAGCATAAGGCAATTCGAGACGTAAAAATAGCTGCAATAATTGTGGCGATTCCACCAACTGTTCCACTATAGCCGATTGTACTGTTGGAAAGTCCTTTCTCTGCCATAAGAAGAGAGACAAGTTGTGTTCCCATTGCCAATGCTGTTCCAACAGTGCCAATGGTTGCAATAGCGGCAATAATTGCACGCAAAGAATTATTTTGAGAGTCAAAAGTTTTTTTTTCATGAGAATGGCTTAAGGGTACTCTTGTTTATTTAAACAATGAAAAGATGAGCTGAAATGAAAGGGAGCCAAAACTATCCTTTGCAGTTTCTCTCATTTCCTAAGTATAAAAAACTGCAAGATTTTTATATGGTTATTATAGACTTAACAATAAAATTTATCCTCTTGTATACTAAAGAAAGAAGATTGTACATATAAAATAATATAAATATTATATAATATAAGCCATTTCTTAAATTGAATTTATTATTCAAATTATATTTAATGGAGGGCAAGAAGCTTAATTTTTTCTTTTCCCATAAAAAGTATACTTTTGTTTTTTTAATTTGTTTTTATGGTAGGATGTCGGTGAAAATTTTATTGGACGAGGTTTTGTTAACAGTTCAAAGCATAAAGCGCCAGCAAAAGGTTGTACCGTTATAAGTTTTACTTCTACAACATCACTGAGCTGATAGCCTTTATGGCTACGCTGTCCTACAAGAACATGTTGTGCTTCATCAAAATGATAATAATCATTTTTAAGTGTAGAAATATGGACAAAACCATCTGTATTGAGTTTATCAAGTGAGATAAAAAGACCTGCTTTTGTAACTCCGGAAATGCGACCTGTAAAAATACGACCGATTTTATTCGTTAAATAGTGAGCAACAAGCCGATCAATCGTTTCTCTTTCAGCCATCATTGCACGGCGTTCGTATAAAGAAACTTGCGTAGCAATTTCTGCAAGATTTTGTTCTTGTGTATCTGTTAATTGATCATTTCCTAATTTGAGAGCTTTAATGAGTGCTCGATGAATAATGAGATCAGCATAACGACGGATTGGTGATGTAAAATGTGTATAGTTCTGCAAATTTAAACCAAAATGGCCACTATTTTTAGGGTTGTACTCTGCTTGTGATTGTGAACGCAAAATAACTTGATTGATCAGTTCTTGTTGTTCAGTATGAGCGACCTTTTCTAAAATTCTATTAAGACGTGCTGATGTTAGTTCTGCACTTTTAGAGAGTGATATCCCTAAACTTTGAAGAAAGCTCCGAAGTATTTCTTGCTTAGCAAGAGAAGGTTTTTCATGAATACGATAAATGAGCGGCTGGTGATGTTGTTTTAATGTTTCAGAAGCTGCAATATTGGCTTGTATCATAAACTCTTCAATCAAACGATGGGCTTCTAGATGTTCTTCACTCACAACATCTTGGATAGATCCATTTTGATCAAGAATAATCTTTTTTTCTGCAATTTCTAATTCTAGTGGTTGGCGACAATTTCGCGCAGCTTTAAGGCATGCATAGGCTTCCCATAAGGGGTGCAAAATGCTCTCAAAAAGAGGGGCTATTTTTTCATTTATATTACCTTCAATTGCCAATTGTACTTCTTGATAAGAAAGTTTGGCTCTTACACGAATCATAGTACGATGAAAACTATGTTTTCGTTTATTACCGTTTGCATCAAAAATCATACGAACGGCTAAAGCTGGTCTTTCTTTTCCTTCATGCAGAGAACATAAATCATGAGAAAGGCGTTCAGGTAACATTGGCACAACGGTATCGGGAAAATAAACAGAATTTCCACGTTTCAATGCTTCTTTATCTAAAGCGCTTCCTGTTTTGATATAATAAGAAACATCTGCAATGGCTACAATAATAATCCAACCATCATTATTTGCTGGATCCTTATCCTTGGTTGCATAAACTGCATCATCATGGTCTTTGGCATCTGGTGGATCGATCGTAATAAATGGTAATTGTCGCCAATCTTCGCGGTTATCCATCTTGGCAGCTTTGATATGTTTAACTTGCTCAAGAACGCTTTCAGGAAAAATATAAGGAATTCCTTTTGAGAGAAGAGCAATCATGGAGAGTGTTTTTTCACTCTTAATATGTCCTAAGACATTTTTTACTTGTGCACTTTTTAGTCCATAACCAGTATTTTTTTTTATTTCAACTTCAACAAGATCACCCGTTTCAATCTTCATGTCTGGAGACATTTCAACTATGAGCTCATTGGTTTTGCGATCTATAGGATCAAGGCGCCATTGATTATTTTCCAACTTTCGTACAATACCAAATGTGCTCTTTGGGGATAGTTCAATTTTACGAATAATTCGCCCCCTATATGGGGGATTTTGAGAATTTTTATTTCGAAAAACTTTTACAAGAACATGATCTCCAACGCCAACACTCCCTCCCTTTATGTGATGAAAAGAGTGTATTTCAATATTGGGCTTTGGCGTATCTTCCCATTCAAGAGGTTGTGCAATAAAACCGCCATCTTTATCACGTTCACTAATTTTTACTAAAGCAACAGGAGGCAATTTTCCTTTGTTTATTTTTCTTTTGCGCTGTTTAGATATAAGATTTTGATCCTTTAACGCACGTAATATATCTTTAAGCCAGATACGAGAATTACCTTTTAAGTTAAAAGCTTTGGCTATTTCTCGTTTATTTGATCGATCAGGATTCTCATTAATAAAGGAAATAATTTCTTCCTTATTGGGCAATTTTTCTCCCTTGAATGAGGAGAGATATTTTACGTTTTTTTCATCTTTAGCCAAAATTTATGTCTCTTTTGTCTTTGCTTTTGTCTTGGAAGAAGCTCTTTTTGAAGTTGTCTTTTTGCTCGATTCTTTGGCCAATATAAGTTCTAATGCCTCTGGAAGTGTTACACTAATGGGATCTTTCTCTTTTGGCAATGTTGCATTAATTTTACCCCAATTGACATAAGGACCGTAACGTCCATTGCGTACGGTGACTGTTCCGCCTTCTGGATGCTCTCCTAATGTTGCCAATGCTGCAGATGTTGCTCTGCTTTGCTTGGTTTTATTTTCTTGTTGTTCTGCCAATACTGTAACAGCGCGATTAATACCAATATCAAAAACTTCATCTGCATGAAGAAGGCGTGCAGATTTTCCATTATGACTAAGGTAGGGACCATATCGTCCAATTGTCGCGGTAATCATTTTGCCAGTTTCAGGATGAAGGCCAATTTCACGGGGAAGGGATAGTAAAGCCAAGGCCTTTTCGAGGGTTATGTTTTCTGCCTGCCATTCTTTTGGTAGTCCTGCGCGCTTAACTTCTTTGCTTTCACCTCGTTGAATATAGGGACCAAAACGGCCATTGCGAAGAGAGATATCTTTTCCTGTTTCAGGATCAATCCCAAGTATAACAGGTTCGTCATTGTGCGCAACTTCATTATCTTCTTTTGTATCTGTACCAAGTTGGCGTGTGTATTTGCATTCAGGATAATTGGAACAGCCAACAAAAGCGCCATAACGGCCGAGTTTTAATGATAATTGACCATTTTTACAAAGAGGGCAGGAACGCACATCACTTCCATCTTCGCGTTCAGGAAAAGCAAGAGGTGCTAATGTTACATTTAAAACATCAAGGACATTGGTGATACGGAGTTCTTGGATATTGCTAATAGAGGCATTAAATCCATCCCAAAAATCGCGTAATACATCTTTCCAAGAAAGTTTGCCATCAGAGATAAGATCCAGTTTTTCTTCAAGATCTGCTGTAAAACTATATTCTACATAGCGATTAAAGAAATTTTCAAGAAAGGCTGTAACAATACGCCCCTTAGCATCAGGAATAAGTTTTCGCTTATCAATGATAATATATCCACGATCACACAATGTCGCCAATGTGGAGGCATAAGTTGAAGGACGACCAATTCCTAATTCTTCAAGCTTTTTAATTAAGGAGGCTTCAGAATAACGGGGAGGGGGCTCTGTGGTATGTTGTACAGATTCAACTTTTTCTTTTGTAAGTGCTTCACCAGTGTTTATTTGTGGTAAACGTGTTGTTTCATTTTCTTCATTATTTTCTTCGTCTCGTTGATCCGTGTAGACGGAAATAAAGCCATCAAAGCGAATAACAGATCCTGTTGCCCGTAGATTTGCACAGTTTTCTCCTGTCTGTGCTTCAATTTCAACAGTTGTACGTTCAATTTCAGCAGAGCGCATTTGGCTGGCAATGGCACGCTTCCATATCAGATCATAGAGCTTTGCTTGATCGCTATCGAGAAAATTACGGACTTGACTAGGATTGCGTTGAAAATCTGTTGGGCGGATCGCTTCATGTGCTTCCTGTGCATTTTTTGCCTTTGTTGAATAAAAACGTGGCTTTTCAGGAATATAGTCTTTTCCGAAAGTTTCATGAATAACTTTTCTTGCTGAATCAATAGCCTCTGGTGCTATCTGCACACCATCGGTACGCATATAAGTAATAAGCCCTGCCGTTTCACCATTAATTTCAATGCCTTCATAAAGCTTTTGGGCAATTTGCATAGTGCGAGAAGCTGAAAAACCTAGTTTTGAAGAAGCTGCTTGTTGTAGTGTAGAGGTTGTAAATGGAGGAAAAGGATTTCTCTTTGTAGGTTTTGCTTCAACACTGAGTGTATGATATTGAGCTTTCTCCAGCATAAAGCGAATTTGGTCTGCTTGTTCTTGAGATTGAATATCAAGCTTGCCTATTTTTCTTTGATTAAACATTGTCAATCTTGCTTGGAAACTATCATTTCGGATGGTTTTTAACTGTGTTGTAATGGACCAATAATCTTCTTTGATAAAATGTTCTATTTCTGATTCACGATCACAAATAATACGCAAAGCAACCGATTGAACCCGTCCTGCTGAACGCGCACCAGGGAGTTTACGCCATAAAACAGGTGAAAGTGTAAAACCAACGAGATAATCAAGAGCGCGACGTGCAAGATAAGCATCTACAAGTGATGTATCAATATCACGTGGATTGTTCATAGCATCAAGCACAGACTTTTTGGTGATGGCATTGAAGACAACTCTTTTAATAGGTTTATCTTTTAAAACTTTTTTTTGACGGAGAACATCCAGAATATGCCATGAAATAGCTTCCCCTTCACGATCAGGGTCTGTTGCTAATATAAGGCTATCGGCTTCTTTAACGGCTTTTGCTATTTCATTTAAACGTTTAGCGGCAGCAGAATCTATATTCCATTTCATAGAAAAATCTTGATCCGGTAAAACAGAACCATCTTTTGCAGGCAAATCACGAACATGTCCAAATGATGCGACAACTTTGTATTGAGACCCAAGATATTTATTAATTGTTTTTGCTTTTGCTGGAGATTCAACGATAACGATATTCATAATTTTACCCAAATATTGAAATAAAAATTTTTTTATAAACGCCTTTTACGCGAATAGCTAATGCCAATTGCTTAAGAGCACATAAAAAAATATTAGCCATATAAAAAACATGAATATTGTACAACTTATGATTGTCATTATTAGAGTACACCCTATATAGAATTACACGATTTATTTTCCACTGTTATTACAAAAACATACGGCGAAATACTAAGATAACGTCTATTGAGAGGTAGGAGGGGAAATGCTCAAGGATAGAGGATTATGTTTATAAATCATTTAAAAGTTATCCAATATATTACAGACATGTCAAAGCAAATGAATCAGATGGCACGTCAGGCGCACAGTCCGCTTTTAGCATTGCTTTTGGATATGGTTGCCAAAGAAGGGCAAAGCATTATTAATAGTGCTGAGGCTCTTGGGGAAGATCAAGATTCGACAATGACACACAACCACCAGAGTGTCGAATAAGCTTTCCAGCAAGGTCGAGTTCTACCAACAAGAGGTAGAGAGCTGGGAGTGAAACACCTGAGTGGATACTGAGTGTGTCTAAATCGATTGGCGTTGTTGAAAGAGCGGAGAGAACTGCTGCACGTGCTGCATCATCATCTGCTAAAGAGAGATCGCTGTTTTTTTCATCTGCTAAATTAAAATTCTCCTTTTCAAGTTGTAAAGAGGATGGTTCCTCAAAAAAATTGAGTTGCGAATTTGGAAGCGGTGAAATTAATGGCGTAAGTGTTTCTATAATGTCAGAAGGATGTGTGGTGAGTAGAGCACCGTCTTTGATAAGATTGTTTGTACCAACAGATCTTGGATCAAGTGGAGAACCGGGAATGGCAAAAATTAGCCGTCCCATTTCAGCTGCTTGACGTGCGGTAATTAAGGACCCTGAGCGCAGGGCTGCCTCTACAACCAAGAGACCAAGTGATAGAGCTGCAATAATACGGTTTCTTCTTGGAAAATCGATAGCACGCGGCTTCCAAGAAATGGGCATTTCGCTGATGATGGCTCCACCGTTAGCAATAATATCTTCATGCAACTTTTTATTTTCAGGAGGATAGATATGATCAATTCCTCCCGCCATGACTGCAACAGTTCCTGTTTTTAAACTTGCTTGATGCGCAACGCTATCAATTCCACGAGCGAGTCCAGAAATTGTTACAAAGTCTGCTTCTCCGAGAAAACGTGCAAATTGAGCCGTAAGCTTTTTTCCCGCAGCTGAAGCATTTCGAGAACCTATAATTCCAATAGAAGTTTTTTGAAAAATTGAAACATTACCTTTGATAGCAATAAGCGGCGGAGGGGCTTCTGTAACCTTAAGAAAAGCTGGATAATCTGGTTCTCCCATACCGATAAACCGAACACCTAATCTTTCAGCTTCTTGCATTTCTTTTTCTGCATCTTCTAAGCTTGCTATTTTAATAGATACAGAACCACCACCTTTTCTACTAAGCTCTGGCAGCACTGCCAGAGCATTTTCTGCTGTTTTATAATGATCAATGAGATTGCGAAAACTAACAGCTCCAATATTTTCACTGCGCAATAACCGTAACCAGCTTAGACGTTGATGATCAGTAAGTAGGATTCCTTTATTTATCTCCGCTTTGCGTACCAATCTTACTTTCTTCCCCAATTAATAATCTACCGATATTTGTATAATGTTTTATGAACACAAATATGCTCATCGCAATCAGCATACAACAGAAATAAGAATCGGAAAAATAAAAAACAAATATCGGCGTGATCGTAACAGCAACGAGTGCGGATAATGAAGAATAGCGTGTGAGGAGAAAAATCGCACTCCATACAATAATAAAAATAATTGCTGCGGGCCAGTAGGTCCCTAAGCAGACCCCTAGATAGGTAGCAACACCTTTGCCACCTTTAAATTTAAGCCATACGGGGAAAAGATGTCCTAAGAAAACAAAAAAGCTTGCTAGAGAAACAAGGATACTATTGTCTAGCGGATCACTAAAAAACTTTATAACGAAAACAACGATAGTTCCTTTCAACATATCACAAAGAAGTGTTAGAGCAGCAAGCTTTTTATTTCCTGTTCGTAAAACATTTGTTGCTCCAATATTGCCGGAACCGATTGTTCTTATATCACCAATTTTGAACAATTTCGTAAAAAGAAGCCCAAATGGAATCGAGCCAATGAGATAAGATACGAGGAAAATAAACCATGGAGTGGATTGAAAAAATATTTCTGCTTCATTCATTAAGAATCTCATTAAGTTTGTTGATCAAGTTTAAAAACGTTTTTCCCTTTCACAAAAGTCTGGATCACGCGTCCTTGAAAACGTGCATTCTCAAAAGGGGTATTTTTTGAACGTGAATAGAGCTTCTCTTTCGAAACAATCCATGGTTCTTCAAGATCAACCACAATAAGGTCTGCATGAGCCCCTTTTTTGAGTGTTCCTGCATTGAGTCCAAAGAGCTTTGCAGGCGCCGTTGACAAAAGTTCCGTTATCCGTAGAAGAGATAGGCTCTCATCATGATAAAGGCGTAAAGCTGCACTCAATAAGGTCTCCATACCAATAGCGCCAACTGCCGCGTCATTAAATGGTAAATGTTTTTTGTCGATACTCTGAGGATCATGAGAAGAGACAATAACATCTATAGTCCCATCCTTTATTGCTTCAATCATTGCTATACGGTCTTCTTCTGTACGCAATGGGGGCATTAAGCGAAAAGAGGTGCGATATTGTCCAATGTCATTTTCATTGAAAGATAAATGATTAATAGATACACCCGCTGAAATCTTCTCACTGCGTTTTTTACCTAAACGGAGTGCATCAACAGAGAGTGCTGTTGATATTTGAGCGGCGTGATAACGTGTTTGCGTTAATACTGCTAATCGCAGATCTCTTTCAAGTGGAATAACTTCTGCTTCGCGAGGGATGCCAGAAAGACCAAGCCAACTGGCAAGCAGTCCTTCATTCATCACACCTTGCCCTGTAAGATCTTTATCTTGCGTTTCATGTATCAATGGAACATCAAAATCACGTGCATAAGTCATTGCACGCCGTATAACAGATGAATTTTGAAGTGTTTTTTTTCCTTCACTAAAAGCAACGGCTCCTGCATCTTTGAGCAAACCAAATTCGGTTATTTCTTGTCCGTTGAAACCTTGTGTGATTGAAGCAACGGGATAAATATTGACCAATGACATTTCCTGTGCTGTATGCGTAATAAATTTAACGAGTGCTACATTATCAATAACTGGATGCGTGTTTGGCATCATAAGAAAGGAAGTAATACCACCTGTTGCGGCCGCGTAACTTGCTGATGTAATTGTTTCACAATGTTCATTTCCTAATTCTTCAACAAAAACGCGCGCATCAACAAGTCCAGGGAGAATTGCTTTGTTTTGTGCGTTAATAACTTCTGCTTCTTCAGGGAATCCCTGATTCAGAGCTTCTTTTCCAGCGGCTATAATTCGTCCATTTTTAACAATAACTGTACCAATTTCATCGATTGCGCGCGAAGGATCAATAATACGAGCATTCTGAAAAACAATTGGTTTTATCATTTTTTTTCTCCACTGATCTTTGTGCGTGAATCTAATAAAGCCTCCATGACAGCCATACGCACTGCAATTCCCATTTCTACTTGTGTATAAATCATACTTTGTGGTCCATCTGCTATATCGGATGCAATCTCTACACCACGGTTTATTGGTCCAGGGTGCAGAATAATAGAATCATTTTTGGCATAGGCTAAATTTTCTTTATGTAAGCCAAAATAATGGAAATATTCACGCGTAGAAGGAATAAAAGAGCCTGTCATCCGTTCATGCTGTAAGCGCAACATCATGATAACGTCAGCATTTTTAAGACCTTCTTTCATCGTGTTAAAAACCTCAACACTCATATGAGCAATTTCTGCGGGTAAGAGTGTTGAGGGAGCAACAGCACGAACACGAGCACCCAAAGCATTGAGACACAGGATATTGGAACGGGCAACACGCGAGTGTAAGATATCTCCGCAAATCGCAACAGTTAATCCTTCAATACGACCTTTTGCCCTTTTAATGGTTAGAGCATCTAATAAAGCTTGGGTTGGATGTTCGTGGGCACCATCACCCGCATTAATAACACAACAATCAACTTTTTGCGCTAATAAAGCTGCCGCTCCTGCACTGTTATGGCGAAAAACCAGTATATCGGGCTTCATCGCATTGAGAGTTGTAGCAGTATCAAGTAATGTTTCTCCCTTTTTTACAGATGAGTTGCCGATCGCAAGACTCATCACGTGTGCACCTAGCCTTTTACCCGCTAATTCAAAAGAAGATTGTGTTCGCGTAGAGGCTTCAAAAAAGAGATTAATTTGAGTCCGTCCATGCAAAGTAGATTTTATTTTATCAATTTTGTTAGAAAGGATAATATTTGCTTCTGCACGATCAAGCAATGTATTAAGATCTTGTACACTCAGATCTTTAATAGCTAAAAGATGTTGATGAGGGAAAAGTGGGAAAAAATTATCTTGCATCATAGCATTCTTCTTTATCTCTCTCTAAACAGGTTAAACAAGCATTTGTTTGAATATGATAAATGTTTCTTAACTCTAAAAAGACAAATAGTCTATGATATGAATGATTTGAATGTAGGAATATACCTATGAGTGCTGTATCTGCGCAAAATACTCGTCGAAAAAATACATTTCTTAGCGATACGCTTATGTTTCGTATTGCTTCTACTTTGCCTAAGTTTTTGTTAGCAAGTTTTGAAGAAATAGGGGATTTTGCCGCGAGTCGAGAAGCATGGAAACTTTCTTGCTTAGCGAATCATTATAAGCCTTTACTATGCTATAATGATGAATGGGGGCAACCAACAGAAAGATTAGAGATCCATTCTTCCTATCAAGCTCTTCAACAATATTCTAGACAAGCAGGTTTGGTTACCTCGCTTTGGGAAAATACGAGCTCAGAAAATGGAGTACGCTATCAAGCGCGTGCGATTCGTTTAGCTTTATCTGCTGGTTTAGAAACAGGACATTTGAATGAAGTTATCATAACGAGTGCAGCTATTGCTGTTTTAATTAGTGATATCGAGCTCTTCAAAAAATGGCAAAATGTACTTTTATCACGCCAATATGATTCCTCATCAAAACCTATTCATCATAAAAAGGCTGCTTCTCTAACTTGTGCATTTGACGATATTGAAAAATACGCTTTCAATTTTCCAAGTGTTAAGAAAATTTCTTTCGATGAAAGTATGGAACGTGATCTATATCGTTTAAATGTTGTAAAAACCAACGTTATTAATCCTACCGCTGACGGATATCTTGTTAGTGCAGATTTAGATGGTCATTTAAGTTGTTTTTTTATTCCACGCATACAAGAAAATGGCGCATTAAATGGATCTATATCGATTCGTCATTTAATTCAGCGTTCTGGAGAACTTTTAACACCAGAGGGGGTTGTCGACTTCCAAGGCAGTTATGGCTGGCTTTTGGGAAATGCTGGAGAAGGGCTTAAAGTTATTAAAGATATCGAGACGATGATGCGTTTCGATCAATCTGTCATATCGGCAGGTGTTTTACGAGCGGCTCTTCAATTTGGTATGGATTTTTTCCGGAAAAAAATGCCCAATCAGCCTTTACCTCCACTGACAGAACGTATTTTTGCAGATATTGCATTAGATATAGCTGCCTCACAAGCATTGGTTTTACGTTTAGCGAGAGCATTTGACAATGCAGCAAATGACCGTTCTGAAGCAGCTTTTGCCCGCATTATGACACCTATTATTGCTTATCATGTAAGTCAATTGGTTGTGCCTATTATTGGTGAAATTATCGCACAACTTGGTATTGAAAGTTTTATAGAGAATAATCCATTATCACAAATGTTGCATAATGGGCCTGCGCGAATTGTGAGAAATAGTTCTGCTAATCAATTGGTAAAGGATGCCATTCTTATTGCTGAAAAAGCACCGGGATTGTTTCAGAAATTGTTGGAAAAAATTGCTCTTGATATTGGACCAGCAGGACCCCGAGCAATTGAAATTATTAAGTCAGCAGGTGATATGGCATCAGCAAATGAAGGTGCAGGAAGATTTTTTGTTGAACAAGTAGCTTATGCAGCAGCAGCAGCAGCATTACGTTCTACAGACATAGAACATGTTGCGAATGCCTATATGGAAAGCCGCCTTGGGGGACAATGGAGATCTTCTTACGGGATGCTCATTGCACGATATAATGCAGGGCATTTGCTCAATGTTCTCTATCCTTCCATATGATGAAAGTTTTGAATTCTATTGAGAGCACCTTGCAATATAAAAGCGGCGGCTGCTGAATCAATACGGCCTGCTCTTTTAGCGCGCGATACATTCATTTCTAAAAGAGACCGTTCCGCAGCAATTGTTGATAAACGTTCGTCCCAAAAAACAAATGGAATTTTTGTATAAGCTTTCATATTACTCACAAAAGCTCTGGTTGCTTGAACACGAGAGCCACTGCTTCCATTCATGTTAAGAGGTAAGCCAATGATAATAACGCCTACATTTTCACGGTCAAAAATTTTAATAAGTCTGTAAGCATCTTCTGTAAATTTTTTTCGCTGTAGTACAGGACGCGGATTTGAGACAGTCAGCCCCCTATCAGAAATCGCAATTCCGATAGTTTTTGTCCCTAAATCTAAGCCTGCTATTGTTTGTCTAGGCAAAAGATGTTTTATAACTTCATCTATATTAATAACAGTCATAAAGGTATAATACGTTTTTTAATGTTTCAGATCTATAGTTATATTCTTTATTCATGTTATCTAATATTCTTGCACTTACAAGTGCAGCCTTGTATAGCCAGAATAAAGATCAAATAAATAAACAAAAAAGCAGAAAGGCGTAAAGAGTATGTCTGTTGATCAAGAGACAGTCAAGCGGATAGCACATTTAGCAAGGATTGCCCTCCACGATGATGAGATAGAACCTGTGACAAAAAAATTCAATGCTATTTTAGGTTTTGTAGAGCAATTGAATGAAGTTGATGTCAGTGGAGTTGAGCCATTAACATCTGTGATGCCGATGACTCTACGAATGCGTGAAGATACTGTTACAGATGGCGATAAAGCAGAAGATATTGTAGCCAATGCCCCTGTTACAGAAGAGAATTTTTTTCTTGTCTCAAAAATTGTTGAGTAACTTTTTATATTTTTGAAATTTGAGAACCAATATGACTGATTTAACAACTCTCACAATTGCGCAAGCTCGTGATGCTTTAATAAAGAAAAATCTCAAAGCAACAGAATTAACGGAAGCTTATTTACAAGCAATAGAATCAGCTAATCCAGTTTTGAATGCTTATGTAACAATAACAGCAGAACAGGCAATGAAAATGGCTGCTGAATCAGATAGTCGCTTAGCGAGAGGGCAGGGAGGGCTTTTGGAAGGAATTCCCTTGGGGATTAAAGATCTTTTTGCAACCTATGGTGTTCATACTCAAGCCTGTTCAAATATCCTTGATGGTTTTAAACCACACTATGAATCAACTGTCACGGCTAATTTATGGCAAGATGGTGCTGTGATGTTAGGAAAACTTAATATGGATGAGTTTGCTATGGGCTCATCCAACGAAACATCATATTATGGTCCTGTTATTAGTCCATGGAGAAAAAAAGGCTCAAATGAAAAACTCGTACCCGGTGGTTCTTCGGGGGGATCCGCAGCCGCTGTTGCTGCACAAATTTGTGCTGGTGCAACTGCAACCGATACAGGTGGCTCAATACGTCAACCAGCAGCTTTTACTGGGACTGTAGGAATAAAGCCAACTTATGGACGTTGTTCGCGATGGGGCGTTGTCGCGTTTGCTTCATCTCTTGATCAAGCTGGACCTGTTGCTAGAGATGTTCGTGATTGTGCTATCTTACTCAGATCAATGGCCTCTTTTGATGAAAAAGATTCTACTTCCGTCAATTTACCAGTTCCTGATTATGAAAGTTATCTTGGTCAATCAATCAAAGGAATGAAAATCGGTATTCCAAAAGAATATCATGTGGATGGAATGTCTCCAGAAATTATTGAGCTTTGGCAAAAAGGAATAAATTGGTTAAAAGAAGCAGGTGCTGAGATTAAAGATATTTCTTTGCCCCATACAAAATATGCTCTACCTTCTTATTACATTATAGCTCCTGCAGAAGCCTCTTCTAATTTAGCGCGTTATGATGGTGTGCGTTTTGGTTTGCGCATGCCTGGAAAAGACATCATTGAGATGTATGAAAATACGCGTTCTGTTGGTTTTGGTGATGAAGTCAAACGGCGCATTCTGGTTGGGACTTATGTTCTTTCATCAGGTTATTATGATGCCTGTTATTTAAGAGCTCAAAAAGTAAGAACACTCGTAAAACGTGATTTTGATCAATGTTTTGCTTCAGGCATTGATGCTATTTTGACACCAGCAACACCAACACCTGCTTTTGGTATTGCTGATGAAAAAATAAAAAATGATGCTGTAGCAATGTATCTTAATGATATTTTTACGGTACCAGTTAATATGGCTGGTTTACCAGGAATTTCTGTTCCTGCTGGTCTGTCATCAAATGGTTTACCTCTAGGATTGCAATTGATTGGTAAACCTTTTTCTGAAGAAGTCATTTTTCAGATAGCGCACATTATTGAACAAGAAGCAGGAATATTCAGTGCAGAAAAATGGTGGATGTAATAGTCAAAATTCACAAAAAAGCATTTCTCATCCTTAATAAGAAATGCTTTTTTAAAAGGTGGAGGGATGAGCTCTATTTCCTTAATTCGTAGTCTTACCCACCAAGATAGGCTTCTTTAACACGCGAATCAGAGAGCATAGTTTTTCCTTCACCGTGAAATAAAATATGTCCTACCTCTAAAATATAAGCATAGTCAGCTATGGAAAGTGCAGCAAATGCATTTTGTTCAATAAGAAGAACAGTTTTTCCCATATCATTAATTTTTCGAATAATCGAAAAAATTTCTCGAACGAGAAGTGGTGCTAACCCCAACGAGGGTTCATCTAATATGACCATATCAGGATTGCTCATGAGTGCACGGCCCACAGCAACCATCTGTTGTTCACCACCTGACATTGTTCCTCCCAACTGTTTTGCTCTTTCACGTAGGCGCGGAAAAAGGTCAAATATCCATTCAATATCACGGGAAATTCCCTGCTTATCGTGACGAATATAAGCGCCTAGATGAAGATTCTCTAAAACAGTGAGATGGGGCATGATACGTCGTCCTTCAGGGCTTAGAGCAATCCCTAATCGCAAAATCTCTTCTGGTGATTTTTTTATAATAGATTTGCCATTATAGGTAATTTCTCCATAAACAGAGCGATTAAGCCCTGTAATAGAACGTACAATACTGCTTTTTCCTGCACCATTGGCTCCAATTAAAGTGACAATACTGCCCCGCTTTATGGACATAGAAAGATTTTGGACAGCTTTAATGGCGCCATAATGAACATAAAGATTTTTTATTTTAAGAATATCCATAAACATCTCCGCCAAGATAAGCTTCAATAACTTTAGGGTTATTACGAATTTCATCTGGTGTACCACTGGCAATGCAACAGCCATATTCCATAACCAAAATATGTTGGCAAAGCCCCATAACCACTTTCATATCGTGCTCAATAAGAAGAATTGTAAGATCAAAGTCTTTTTGCACTTTTGCTATGAATTTTCTAAGATCTTCACTTTCTTGTGGATTCATGCCAGCAACAGGTTCATCAAGAAGAAGCAATTTGGGCTTTGTGGCTAACGCACGCGCAATTTCTAGACGTCGTTGCACACCATAAGGTAAAGCTGTTGCCGATTGATTGGCAAGATGATCAAGTTGTAGCTGTTCAAGGAGCTCCAAGGAATTTTTATAAACTTCCTTCTTTTCTTTTATTGCTTTTGAAAAAAAGAGAGCTGACGAAAACCAAGGATATTTTTGTCGAACATGCGCTCCTACCATAACATTCTGCAAAACCGTTAACCCTGAGAAAAGACGAATATTTTGAAATGTTCTGGCAATATGGCTTCTACAGATAATATAAGGAGACGCTCCAGAAATTTTTTTCTCATCAAAAAGAATGGTGCCGCTTGTAGGAGCATAAAATCCAGAAATCATATTGAAAACTGTTGTTTTTCCAGCACCATTGGGACCAATTAATCCAGTAATACTTCCTCGTTTAATTGCCATATTAACATTATTTACAGCAACTAATCCGCCAAAACGCATTACAATATTATTGAGTGAAAGGATATTGTCGTTCATAGCTTTCTCTCAGTATTAGAAAGCTTTTTGCGTGTCAAAAAGCTATAAATTCCATTCCATGAAAATTCTCGTTGTCCCATTAACCCTTTTCTCCAAAACAAGATAATTACCAGCAATAAAAGAGAAAAAACAACCATACGAAGCCCTGGGGTTTCTGGAATATGTATAAAACCTAAGTCAAATGGACTTTCAATAATACGAAGCCATTCAAGCATGACTGTAATAATAATGCTGCCAATAATACTCCCTGTAATTGAACCGAGACCACCAGCAACAACAATCATTAAAATATTAAAAGTCAGAAGAAAATTAAACATTTTGGGATCAATGGTTGAAATAAGAGCCGCCATTAATGCGCCACCTATACCTGCAAAAAATGCTCCAACAGTAAAGGAAAAACTACGGTAGAAAAAAGCATTTATTCCCATAGTTTTCGCAGCTATTTCATCATCACGAATAGCACGTAATACGTTACCAGTATTACTTTGCAGTAAGAGGACAATAAAGAGAACTGTAAATGCTAGCCAACCATAGTTCCACCATAATGTTGCATTTTGAGGTATTCCTTTGATTCCCAAAGAGCCATTTGTGAGCGATGTTGCGTTCGTAATGACAATGCGAATAATTTCCGCAAAACCTAATGTTGCAATTCCAAGATAATCGCCACCAAGACGCAATATTGGTAAAGCAATTAATAAACCTACAACAGCAGCACACAAACCACTTATAACAACAGCGATAAAAAAAGGTAACTGTAAATGATATAATGGTTCAGCAATAGGCTCAAGAATCCACATCATTTCTTTTTGTTCAGGGGAAAGAAGTAAAATTGCGCAAACATAAGCACCAATAGCCATAAATCCAGCATGTCCAAGAGAAAACATACCTGTGAAACCATAAATCAAATTAAGCGAAATTGCCAATATCGCATTAATAGCAATCAGATTGATGATACGAAGCGTATAGTCATTAAAATGGCTATCAGCATAAAATAAAAAACCTATGAGAACTAAAACACTTATACACGATAAAACAGTTGTCGCTGACTTTGCCATTAGATTTTCTCCTGATTTCTTTTACCCATTAATCCTGTGGGTAATATCAATAGAATCAGAATCAATAAAATGAAAGCGAAGGCATCTCGATACCCAGATAGCGCGGGGAAAAATGCGATAATCATAATTTCAATAAACCCTAATAATAATCCTCCCAACATTGCACCTGGTATCGAACCAATACCTCCGATAACAGCAGCGATAAATGCTTTAAGACCAGGAAGAACACCCATATAAGGCTGAATTTGAGGATAACGTAAAGACCACATAATGCCAGCTATGGCGGCAAGAGCTGAGCCTATTCCAAATGTAAGCGCAATAACTTTATTGACAGACACACCCATCAAACGTGTTGTTTCAATATCATGGGAGATTGCGCGCATAGCAAGACCCGGTTTTGTTTTATGGATAATCCATAACAGTAATAAAATAAGAATTAATGACACAAAGGGAACGATCAGAGACATGGGAGCAATTCTGATGATACCATCTGCTCCTGATCCTAGATGCCATAAAAATGGTGTTACAAGAAAGTCTGGCTGTTGTACACCTTTCGGAACACCACTAAAGAGTACAGTAGCAAGATTTTCAATAAAAAAAGAAACACCAATTGCACCGATAAGTGCCGAAATACGCGGAGCATGGCGTAGAGGTTTATAAGCAAATTGATCAACAGCAACACCCACAGCACTTGTAATAAAAATGGAAAAACAAAGAGCTAAAACCCAAATCGGTGTAAAGTCTTGCGGGGAAATTTTAAAATAATAAACAAATCCTAGCGCAAGAATTAAAAAAGCAGCAATCCAATAAATTGGAGGACGCCTTTTAAAGCCTATAAAGACCGAATAATAAACAAGAGCAGCAAGGAACAAAAGAAGAAAAGCTGCCCACGCAGGCATAAAGCCAATTGTGGAAAAGAAAACAAAGTATGCTCCCAGCATAAAGATATCACCGTGAGCAAAATTAATGAGTCTCAGTATACCGTAGACCATGGTGTAGCCAATAGCAATAAGCCCATAAAGAGATCCCAATGCCAGTGCATTAAAAAAGTACTGGATGAACATTTCAGTGCTCATCTCTCATCCTTCCACATTTGTTAATTTACATAGGACAATAAGAAATTTCTAAGTTTTTGGTTGAGAAAAAAATCCTCAACCAATTCTTGCATTTTAGTAAGTAAAACTTTTTAATTAAAAAGCAGGTTTAACTTCTTCTAAATAAACACGTTTTCCATCCTGTATTTTAATGATACCAATAGGAATTTTAGGATTATGATTTTCATCCATTGACATATCCCCAAAGGGGGTAGGAAAATCTTTTAATTGGCTAAGTGCGATAGTAATTTTTTCACGATCAGTGCTACCAGCATTTTCAATAGCCTTCATGAACATCATATAACTCGTGTATCCCAAAACAGAATTGATATTTGGCTCTTTGTCTGGGTAAGCTTTTTTCCATTCTTTTGTGAATTCTTGCGCAGCTACTGACATATTTGGCATATCCTCACTATAGGGAAGTGTCGTATGTAAGAAACCTTCTGCAGCTTTTCCTGCAATCGTAATGGTTTCTGGATTATCCATAGCATCTCCACCCATAATTTGAAACTTCGCCCCTAATTCTCGTGCTTGTTTCATGATGATAGCACCTTCAGAAAAGTAAGATGGAATGAATAAGATATCAGGTTTCTGGGCGATAATTTGCGTGAGAACAGCTGAAAAGTCCTGATCTCCAGAATTATAATTTAAATTTGAGATAACTTCACCACCTAATTTTTTGAAAGCACGCGTAAAATAACTTGCAAGACCAATGGCATAATCGCTTGAAATATCTTTAAGGATAGCAGCCTTTTTTGCGTGTAAAGTTTGGCTTACATAAGTTGCGATTCCTACTCCTTGATAGGAATCAATAAAGCAAGCACGAAAGTAATATTTTTTACCCTGTGTAACAAGGGGACTTGTTGAGGACGTTGCAATGGTTGGAGTCTTTGCCTTTTCAGATATTTCACCACCTGCTAACGAAAGTGAAGAACCATAGCTACCAATGATTCCACTCACTTTTTCACTTGCTGTTAAACGCATAACAGCATTAGCCGCTTCTACTTTATCAGATTTATTATCAATAATAACAAGTTCCACTTTACGTCCTAAAATTTCTGGAACTTTTTTATGGGCTAATTCTATACCTCTAATTTCAAGCTGCCCTCCAAATGCATTTTGACCACTTAATGGAAGATAAACACCAATCTTAATAGGTTCACTCGCATAAACATTTGCTGTAAATGCCATAAATGCTGTGATTATCGTAAGGATTTTCTTCAATTGCATTGCGCATTTTCCTTAATTGAATTGTCGTTTTTTCACCTTATATTGAACTTCTTCATCATGCAAGTTACACATTAATCAAAATATCATTATGTAAAAAAACTTTGTATATGACCTCTTTTGTAGGGCACTCCTTGTAAGGTATGTAAAGTGTACAATCAAATAGTTTTATAAATATTCATGTTGATATTCTCTGACATTAACATAGAAGATACGACAATGTGGGGAAATCTTATCTTGGGGCTTGCGTGTTGATACAAGAGCAATGTTTACTTAAACCTAGAGAATCAATATCGTACAATTTATAAGCTACAGGATCACGTTATTATGACGAGTAAGGATGCATTAAAGGATTGTTCCCCATCTGAGGATAGTATAGGTGCTTGTGGGGAGATTATCGAAATCAGTGGTGTCATTAAGTGGTTTGATGGTAGTAAGGGGTATGGATTTATTGTACCTGATTTACCTCATTTTCCAGATATATTATTGCATGTTACGGTAATGCGAAGGGATGGTTTTCAAACAGCTTTAGAGGGAGCTAAAGTCATTTGTGCTGTGGAAAAAACTGAACGAGGGTTAAAGTGCGTTCAGGTGAAATCCATAGATTGTTCTTCAGCAATTCATCCATCAGAAGTTCCTGCCCGTACCCATGTTGTTGTTACTCCAGAAAGTGGACTAGAACGAGCAATTGTTAAATGGTTTAATCGTGACAAAGGATACGGTTTTCTTAGCCGAGGGCAAGGAACAGAAGATATTTTTATTCATATGGAAACATTGCGCCGTTTTGGTTTAGCAGAGCTTCGTTCCGGCCAAGTTGTTCTTGTACGTTTTGGTAAAGGAGAAAAAGGTTTAATGACAGCAGAGATTTATCCGGACATAGGCATTCCTTTAGCTACGCATTGAATTTCACGAGTGAAATCAGTGTGTTTTCTATATTTTTAAAGATGGTTATTCCGTAAATTGCTATAGAGGTAGATTTTTAAAGAAAATATGGCTCTCGTTAATCCATAAACCAAATGAAGAAAATTTCGCATATTACGTTGAAAAAACTAGAAAATAACAAGGAAGCAATCCTCTTGTTTTTTGACTTTTAAACTCTGGTACTTTTTATTTTAGAAACAAAATTTAAAATTTTTCTGTGGTGGAGACAAGAATGTTAAAGCCTTTTAAAAAGGGGCATATTGTTTTATTGGTGATGCTTTTTATGTTAGATATGCGTGTTGTTGTAGCAAAGGAGCCCATAGAGATTCCTGTGCATCCGGTTCCTTTAGAAATACATACAAAGCAAGGTCCGGTTTTTTATAAGGTAGAGATTGCTTTTACGCCATCTCAAGCAGCAGCTGGTTTAATGTATCGAACTGATTTTCCACGCGATCGTGCAATGCTCTTTAAGCAGCTAAAAAGTTCTCGATCGGGAGATGAGCAGAAAATTTTTATGTGGATGGCAAATACGCCTTTACCTTTAGATATGATTTTCTTAAACTCTGAGGGAATTATTGTATCGATTATTGAAAATACTTCTCCACTTTCAACAAATACCATTTCATCAGAAGTTCCTGCAGCTTTTGCACTTGAAATTAACGCTGGTGAAGTTTCTAAAAAAAAGATACAAAAAGGACAACGTGTTATTCATCCTGTACTTTGTGGAAAGTGCAATAAAAAATGACCGCTGAAGATATTCGTTTTTTTGAATATAATGGTTTGCGATTTGCTTATCGAGAAGAAGGGCAGGGCGCGCCTATTTTGTTGATCCATGGTTTTGGATCTTCTGCACGGGTGAATTGGTATGCAACGGGTTGGTTTCGTATTCTTACTGAAGCAGGATATCGTGTTATTGCTCTTGATAATCGCGGTCACGGAGATTCAGTTAAAAGTTATGATCCTATCTTTTATACACCTCAAGCTATGGCTGGCGACGCAGTAAAGTTACTGCAGCATTTAGAGTTATCTAAAGCCCATGTTATGGGATATTCTATGGGGGCTCGTATTAGTGCTTTCATGGCTCTTTTGCATCCAACATATGTACACAGTGTTATTTTTGGTGGTTTAGGTATTGGTATGGTGACGGGAGCAGGAAATTGGGAGCCTGTTGCTGAGGCCCTTTTAGCAGAAGATATTTCCACTATTACCAATACGCGCGGTTTAATGTTCCGTAAATTTGCAGATCAAACGAAAAGCGATAGGCGTGCTCTTGCTGCTTGTATCATTACATCAAAACAGGAGTTAACGGCGTCTGAAGTTTACAAAATCAAACAACCAGCACTTGTTGCCGTTGGTTCATTAGATGAAATTGGCGGTGATGCAGAGCCATTGGCAGCCTTGTTGCCTTGTGGTGAAGCTTTATCAATTCCTGATCGAGATCATATGCTTGCTGTAGGCGATAAAGTTTATAAAAAAGGCGTTATCGATTTTCTTTCTCGTTATCCTATAAAATAAGAACTCTTCATAGCTTTTAGAATTTACAGAAATACCCAATATTTTTATTTCGTATAAATTGAAAAAAGCTTATTAAAAAATCTTTTTGTTGTGACGTAAGTTTTTATAAAAAATGAAAAGAAAAATAAACTCTTATTAGCTTATTTTGTATATTTTCCAGAGACGTAATTCTTGTAAGATTAGATAATTATACTTTAAAGGTTATTAAAAAGAATTATTTTCGAATGATGTAATAAATATTTTTTGCTAAAAAATGTAGTTTTAAATAAAAAAATATTTTTATTTATATTTTTTATAAAATAAACAAAATTATAAATTATTGATCAATTTATTCTTACGAATATGCATTTTAAATACAGAGGCTAAAATTGGAGATAAAGTAAAATTATTAAAAATATACAGTTTTTTTGCCATTTTTTAATCTATACGGGTATATTTAATAATGATAGACTCCTTTTGTAAACGTTCTTTATGAATGTATAAAGAACGTTGTGAATATATGTAATATTAAGTAAATATTCAGATTATGCTTTTTTACTGACTTTACAGAATCATAAGAGTGTCTTATTTGCACGACACGCAATTATTTTAATCGTTTCAAAAAAACAGGAGAGCATAGTGAATGCTGATGAAATAAAAAAACTTGATAATTATTTTAAAAATATATTCCAAAACTCAGCATTGCAAGTCAGAGCACGGCCTAAAAAGAGTGATTCTTGTGAGGTTTATATGGGAGATGAGTTTTTAGGCATTATCTATCGAGATGAAGATGAAGATGAGCTCTCCTATAATTTCTCAATGGCTATATTAGATATTGATTTAGAAAATTGATTCGTTATTCATAGTTGAATGAAGTCTTTTTTATCCCATAAGATTTATATAAGTTTTAACGCTTTAAAACTCGTATGGTTATTTCGTGCAATAATAAGATGGTCATGGATAATAATGCCTAATGCATTTGCTGCATCTTTTAATCTATATGTCATTGTTATATCTGCATTAGAGGGTGTGGAATCGCCAGAAGGGTGATTGTGGACTAAGATAAGTCCTGATGCGGATAACTCTAAAGCTCGAGAAATAACTTCACGAGGATAAACAGGGGTATGATCAATGGTTCCAGTTTGTTGTACCTCATCAGCAAGTAAGCCGTTTTTCTTATCAAGAAACAAAATACGAAATTGTTCACGTGTTTCGTGAGCCATAACAGCTTTACAATAAGCTAACACTTTATCCCATGATGAAAAAATATCGCGCTTAAACAATTGCGCACGAGCAAGACGTCCAGCAACATCTGAAATAATTTTTAAATCAACTGCAGTGGCGGGACCACATCCTGGAATTTCTTGAAGTCGGTGAATATCCGCTCCTAACACATCAGCTAATGAACCAAAACGTGCTATCAAATTTTTAGCTATGGGTTTTGTGTTTGCACGGGGTATTGTGCGAAAAAGCAATAATTCAAGATATTCATAATCTTCAATTGCATTTCCTTTTGACTTTAAATAGCGCTTCCGAAGACGTTCACGATGGCCTTGATAATGTTTATGAAGCTGTGCGTTTTTCTGAGGCTCTTCACTTTTTCTTTCTGATACTGGGGTGAGTGGAAAACTCGATGTTAATGCAAAGTGATTACTTTGAGTACCTTCCTTTTGATTTAATTTTTTAGCCATAACATCTCTACATTGCGTTAGGTATGGGAATTTGGAATATAAAAAATATTTTTAGGAGATTGTGTAAATATTTCATACCCTTCATTTGTAACACCAATTGTATGTTCATATTGTGCTGTCAGAGAGCGGTCACGGGTAACAGCAGTCCAACCGTCAGATAAAATCTTAACTTGTGGTTTACCAAGGTTAATCATAGGCTCAATTGTAAACATCATACCTTGTTTTAATTCAATTCCTTTTCCAGGATTTCCATAATGGAGGATATTGGGAGCATCATGAAAAAGTTGGCCGATACCATGTCCGCAAAAATCTCTCACAATTGAACAGCGTTCAGATTCTGCATACTGTTGAATGGCTGCCCCAATATCACCTGTCGTTGCTCCAGGCTTAACGACAGCGATTCCTTGCATAAGACTTTCATAGGTTATTTTTAGCAAGCGTTCTGCTGCACGCCTAATTTTTCCAACAGGATACATTCGGCTTGAATCCCCATGCCAACCATCAAGGATAAAGGTTACATCAACATTTACAATATCACCTTCTTGCAAAGGTCTTTTATTGGGAATGCCATGGCAGACAACGTGATTGATAGATGTACAGCATGAATGGCTGTATCCATGATAATTTAGATCAGCAGGAAGTGCTCCTCGCTTAGCTCCAAAAATAAATACAAAATCATCTATTTCTTGCGTAGTAACGCCCGGCTTAATAATATCTGTAAGCGCATCAAGGCATTCTGCAGCAATACGACCAACTTCACGCATTTTAGCAAAAGCATAATCATCGAAAATGCGGATTTTTCCATTAAATTTTAAAGGGATTTTATTATATTCGATATACTCAGTCATTGTTTCTTCTATTTTCTATTTTTACTCTCTGAATCGGAAAAATGCCTTCTACACTTACATGACACTTTACAGCATAACATTCTACTCCTGATTTTAATGCTAAATCAAACTTACGTCCATAGAGTGGATCAAGATCATGACAAATTGTAAAAGCTGAGCAATCTTCTCGTTGAATAATATAAAGCATAGCAGCTCGTTTTCCTTGTTGTACAACTCCTATGAGCTCATCAAGGTGACGTGCACCACGTTTTGTTTCGCTATCAGGAAATTCTGCTAATCCTTTCTGACGAATAAAATGAACATTTTTGACTTCTAGGTAACAATCAGGAAGAATGTCATCACGTAAAAGAAAGTCAATTCGTGATTGTGTCCCATAGCGTTGTTCTTTTAAAATTGTTTTATATCCATTTAATTCTGGTAGTAATCCGTTTTGAATTGCTTCTAACGCAAGTTTATTGGGTAAAGACGTATTAATGCCAACCAAAGTATTATCGGCTTCAATAATTTCTAATTGATAGGCATATTTTCGTTTGATGTTGTTATGATAAGAAAGCCAAATATTGGTATTGAAAGCTGTTAATCCAAGCATTGATCCTGTATTAGGTACAGACACGGTGAGGACATGCTGATCATCTTGTTGAACATCCGCAAGGAAACGTTTATAACGACGGATAAGCTTTGCAGGAAAAAGTTTGGGAATAAAGTGCATATCCCTTTTTTAGGATTTATGATTTCATAATTCAACTGAGATTATGATTTATAGGGGCTGTTCCCTATTAAAAAAGATAAAATTGATGTAAAAAACGCTACGATATCTTATATAAATTGTTATAAATTCCATCGTTCACTTTAATGGCTTTTAAAATTTATTATTAGGTTTAGAAACTATTATCTTTGAATGAAAAGATAGATTATCTATAATTTATTATTAAACAGCATTAGAGTATTGTGAAAAAGGTTTCGTAAAAATAGTGGAGAGGGAGATAGTTTAAGTGAAACTAGGTAAAATTGATGGCAGGAACGAATAGGAATCGTGAAAATTTAACAAATGGTCCCATTATTATTTTAGTTGAACCGCAGCTTCCTGAAAACATTGGTATGGTCGCAAGGGCAATGGCAAATTTTGGACTTTCTAAGCTTCGATTAGTCAATCCTCGAGAAATGTTTCCAAATGAAAAAGCTAGAGCTGCTGCAAGTAAAGCTGATCATGTCATTAACAATGCTGTGATTTTTAACACATTGCGTGATTCAATTGCAGATTTACACTATGTTTTTGCCACAACAGCACGTGAAAGATGTGGATTTAAAACTGTAAAAAGTGCTGTCGAAGCAGCAAGCGTATTACGTCAGCGTGAAAGTATCGGACATAAGACTGGGATTGTCTTTGGAAGAGAGAGATGGGGACTAGAAAATGATGAAATCAGCCTTGTTGATGAAATTATTACTTTTCCAGTTAATCCTGCTTTTGCGTCACTTAATATTGCGCAAGCGGTTCTTTTAATGTCTTACGAATGGATGAAAACTGGTTTAGAGAATGTCAGCGATACGGCATTTCGTGCAGCAGAGATGGAACCTGCAAATAAAACAATATTCCATGGTTTTTTATCTCAGTTAGAAGAGGCTTTGAATATCCGTGGGTATTTTAGACCACCAGAACGTAAAGAAGTAATGCTTGCAAATTTGCGCTCTGTTTTTACGCGCGCTAACTTTAGTGAACCTGAGGTTCGTTTATTGCGAGGCATTATATCTTCTTTGGATCATTTTTCGCCACAATATCCACGAGGGAGTAGAGCACCGGAAGAGCGTGATCGTAAAAAAATTAAAAATAAGTGTGAAAACTAATGGATGAACAACCTGTTCTTTTTTTTGATAGCGGTATTGGTGGTTTAACAGTATTCAGGGAAGCGCGTATTCTTATCCCTGACATGCAATTTATCTATGTTGCTGATGATGCAGGATTTCCTTATGGAAATTGGAAAGAAAATATTTTGAAAGAGCGTATTTTGAAGATTTTTAAAAATCTTTTAACACGTTACAATCCAGCTTTATGTGTGATTGCTTGCAACACTGTTTCTACACTGATGATAGCAGATTTACGACAGAATTTTCCTCATGTCCCTTTTGTAGGAACGGTTCCTGCAATTAAATCAGCTGCTGAACAAACAAAATCTGGTTTTATTTCTGTATTAGCGACTCCTGGAACAGTTAAACGTGCTTATACAAATGAATTAATTAACTCTTTTGCTGGACAGTGTCATGTTCAGCTTGTGGGAAGTAAAAAGCTAGCTGGACTTGCTGAAGATTATTTACGGGGAAAATCTATCGATTCAGAAGAGTTAAGAAAAGAAATCCTGCCATGTTTTGTGGAAAAAAATGGACAATATACGGATGTTATTGTTTTAGCCTGCACACATTATCCTTTTTTGATTAATTTCTTTCGTGATCATGCTTTATGGTCCGTTGAGTGGATTGATCCGGCGAAAGCGATCGCCAAACATATCAGATCTTTATTACCATTGTCGGGAAAGATACACCATCAATATATAAAGAAATATCAAGATTTTGCGTTATTGACATCGAAAAATATCACTTCTTTAACGGAGAATTTGTTTAAAGGATTTGGCTTAAAACTCATGAAAGGAGTTGACTTTGGGTTACGAGACCAATAATGATGATCTAGCTATTTTTTCAAGAAAATAGCATTAATTGACGTGTCCCGTGGATAACTTTGCATATTGATATGTTAAGGTATTCTGTCAGTCTTTAGTATTTAAAGGCAGAGGAGGGCGCGTTTCCTTGGGGTCTTAAGATCTCGTGTTTTATTTTATAAGGAAATGCGATGAGTAAACGCGAAACAACAAAGTATAAAATTGACCGTCGTATGGGAGAAAATATTTGGGGGCGTCCAAAATCTCCTGTCAATCGTCGTGATTATGGTCCAGGTCAGCATGGACAGCGTCGTAAAGGAAAACTTTCTGACTATGGGGTTCAGTTGCGCGCTAAACAGAAATTGAAAGGGTTTTATGGAGATATTTCAGAAAAACAATTTCATAAAACCTATGAAGAGGCAGCTCGTCGACGGGGCGATACTGGCGAAAATCTTATCGGTCTGTTAGAATCACGTTTGGATGCTGTTGTTTATCGTGCAAAATTCGTACCTACGATTTTTGCTTCTCGCCAATTTATCAATCACGGTCATGTTAATGTCAATGGGCGGCGCACAAACATTCAATCTTATCGTTGTAAACCCGGTGATGTTATTGAGGTTCGGGAAAAATCGAAACAACTTGTTTTAGTGTTAGAATCAGTGCAATTGGCAGAACGTGATGTCCCTGATTATATTGAAGCAGATCATAAACAGATGAAAGCAACCTTTACACGTATTCCTGCTTTTGCAGATGTTCCTTATGCTGTGCAAATGGAACCTAATCTGGTTGTTGAATTTTATTCTCGATAATTTTTCTGTAAGAGAAATTGTTTCTCTCTTCTATTATGATAACTTCAAAATATTGTGTTATTCTTACAATATTTGAAGTTAATAAGTTCTTTTTGTAAATGGTTCTATATTAAGTTTATTGCTATGTTTTATAGTCATAAATTTGTATAGTTCCATTTCTTTTTTGTGTATCTAATTTATAAATTCAAAAAACATAAATATAAGCTTGCTTTAATATTTGTTTTTATCTTTGCAAAACGAACCGTTTATTGTGCAGGATATGGTATTATGAATGATGTTTCAGTTGAATATCAGGCAATAGAAGAAAACAAAGGGAGAGATGATCCTTTAATAAGCGAAGCAGATAATTGTCATCCAATGTTTCGTGTTGCTCCTTCAAGCGTAGAATTTAATAAATTGCGCAAACGGCTTTTACGTCATATGCGACAAGCTTTGGATGATTTTTCTATGCTCTCTACAGGGAAAAAATGGCTTGTTGCTTTATCGGGTGGAAAAGACTCTTATGGTTTATTAGCGCTTCTTTTAGACTTAAAGTGGCGAGGTCTTTTATCCGTTGAAATTCTAGCCTGTAATCTTGATCAAGGGCAACCAGGATTTCCTAAGCATATTCTTCCAGACTTTTTAAGTTCTTATAAAATTCCATATCGTATTGAATATCAGGATACTTATTCCATTGTTACAGATAAATTGGCAGAGTCGCAGACATATTGTTCACTTTGTTCTCGATTGCGACGTGGTAATCTCTATCGTATTGCACGTGAAGAAGGATGTTCTGCATTAGTTTTAGGTCATCATCGTGATGATGTTTTAGAAACATTTTTTATGAATTTGTTTCACGGTGGCCGATTAGCTGCCATGCCTGGAAAACTTAAAAATGATGAAGGAGATCTTTTTGTATTACGTCCTCTTGTTTATGCTGCTGAGGAAGATATGGAAAAATTTTCTCAAGAAATGCAATTTCCAATTATTCCTTGTAATCTTTGCGGTAGTCAAGATGGATTACAACGTAATGCAATGAAAGAAATGCTGAAAAATATAGAAAGACAAATGCCAGGACGTAAAGATACGATGATTCGCGCTTTAACAAATGTACGCCCAAGTCATTTGCTTGATAAGAAATTCTTTGATTTTAAAACGTGTTAATAAAAATTAGATATTTTTAAAATAAGTTTAAAGAGTTTAAGATAAGAGACTTATTTATAATGATAATTTATTTTTTTTCATTTAAATATCGTCAGATTGTTTTGTTTCAAATTCTCTTATATTGCTTCCATAAAAAACATCCGTTTGCATATCACAAAGGAAATTCTTGTGTGCATAAAACACTCTTGAAAAAAGTTTCCTTTCACTAACCAATGACTGTCGTAATATGAAAAATGGGAAAATAGTAAGGTTGTCGATTTGCTCTTTTGTTAATTAAAAATGGTGAGCCTTGTGGATTTTATTCTTTTGCGCCGCCGTCACCGCCATTTAAAGCTCATTTAAGGCATTAAATTAAGAGAATATATAACTGCTTGGTATTTTGGGAGTGTATAGCAAACATTCAGAATAAGGATTGCTCGTAAATTCTCATGAAGTAAGTCACATGATCGGTTCTTGTTATGAAAAGTCGCTTTTTTATAAACCAATGCTGATAGAAATCTTCATCATTGAGGACAGGGAAGGAGTTAAATTTTTAAACTGCTATACCATAAAGGTCATAGGCATCCGATTGTTCGATTTTAACGGTGACAAATTCACCAACACGCAGTGGGCGTCGTGATGATATATGGACAACACCATCTATTTCTGGAGCATCGTACTGACTACGTCCTTTGGCAACTTTTCCTTGACTTTCATCGATAAGCACTCGGAGTCTTTTTCCAATTTTTTTCTTTAAAAGATGTGTAGAAATTTGTTGTTGTTTTGCCATAAAACGATGCCAGCGGTTTTCTTTCACCTCTTCAGGAATATTTTCTAATCCCAATTCATTTGCGGCAGCTCCTTTTACTTCTTCATATTTAAAGCACCCCGCGCGTTCAATTTTTGCTTCTTCTAGCCATTCTAGAAGTATATTAAAATCTTCATTCGTTTCACCAGGAAAACCAACGATAAATGTTGATCGCAAAGTAAGATCTGGACATATTTTCCGCCATTTTTCAATTCTACGGTTTGTTTTTTCCATAAGTGCGGGACGCTTCATGTGACGCAAAACAGTTGGTGATGCATGCTGAAAAGGTATATCCAGATAAGGAAGAATTTTTTTTGCAGCCATAAGTTCGATAACTTCATCAACATGGGGATAAGGATAAACGTAATGCATACGTACCCAAATACCCATATCGCCTAGTTCGCGACAAAGATCAAAGAATTTAGTTTTGATTGTACGATCTTTCCAAGAATTTTCGAGATATTTAAGATCAACACCATAAGCACTCGTATCCTGTGAAATAACCAAAAGTTCTTTTACACCCGCTTGCACGAGTTTTTCAGCTTCACGAAGAACATCGCTGATGGGACGTGAAGTGAGATCACCACGCAAAGTAGGGATGATACAAAAACTACACCGATTAGAGCATCCTTCAGAAATCTTTAAGTAGGCGTAATGGCGAGGTGTTAAACGAATACCTTGGGGAGGAACTAAATCAAGAAAAGGATCATGAACAGGAGGAATTGCTGTATGAACAGCTTCTATAACGCTTTCATAAGCTTGCGGTTTTGTAATAGCCAATACATTAGGATATGTTTGGCGAATAGCATCAGGATCAGCACCAAGACACCCCGTTACAATAACTTTTCCATTTTTTTTAAGAGCTTCATCAATATTGGCTAATGATTCTCTCCTTGCCGAGTCAAGAAAACCACAGGTATTCACAATAACGACATCAGCTCCTTGATGTTGACGTGAAATCTCATACCCTTCAGAGCGAAGGCGTGTAATAATTCGCTCAGAATCTACGAGTGCTTTTGGGCATCCGAGGGAGACAAAACTAATACGAGGTGCTACCATGATGATCCTACAATTACTATGAATGATTGAGTTGCGCTTTTATTAATTTAAAAATAATGTTCTTTATTTTTATACCTATGCAATACAATCTGTTACAAAGTTATTTGATTTTTTTCTACAAAATTTTATATGTTTTTATGCATGCATACAATTTTGTCTTATTATATCGTAAAATTCCGTTATTGAGGATGATGATATAAGGCAGCTTCCTTCAAAGCATTTAAGTTCTTTTCAAAGTACGTGGTGAATATTTTAAAACTTACTTGTCAAGCCTTGCATTAAGTGAAGAACATGGAGGGAAGGGAAAATTAAACCCGCTCGATAAGGATCTGGATTGTTTATAAACCGAATTGGGGGCATCTTTGGCTGTGGAGAAGAAGTCAATTGTGTGTGGCACAATAAAAAAATACTCAACAGCTTCTTACTGCGATATCTATCGCGTACTATAAGGTTTATTTTTTAATATTTGCGAATAAGTCCGGTAAGTTTTCCTTGTATTTCTATACGCTCGGATTCGTATGTCCGTACTTCATAATGAGGATTTGCGGCTTCTAATGCAATAGAAGCTCCTTTGCGTCGATAACGTTTTAATGTGGCTTCTTTTTTATCAATAAACGCAACAATAATTTCACCTGTTATTGCTGTATTTTGACGTTTCACAATGATCGTATCTTTATCAAGGATACCAGCCTCCATCATAGAATCATCTTTAACTTCTAATGCGTAGTGCTCACCTGTATTAACCATATCGAGTGGAAGAGAAAGGCTGTTTATTTGTTGCAGTATAGCAGAGGCGGGTACGCTCGCAGAAATACGTCCCATAATAGGAATGGTGATATTTTTTTTTTCTTCTTCATCAAAGGGACTCAAGCTTTTTGATATTTCCCTTTTCTTTCTTTCTATCATACTGGGAGAAATTTTACGTGCTAAAGAAAGGTTAAATGTTATTTTCTCAGGAAGTCGAATCACCTCCACAGCACGAGCACGATTGGGCAAGCGACGTATAAAACCTCGTTGTTCTAAGGCTATAATGAGCTTATGAATACCAGACTTTGAAGAAAGTTCTAATGCATTTTTCATTTCTTCAAAAGAAGGAGGAACACCAGTTTCTTTTATATGGTTATGAATAAACAAGAGTAGCTCATATTGTTTACATGTTAACATTCAATATTCCAATCAAAATAATAAAACTTAGTAAAGTAAAAATACATGTATATATAGCACTTTTACAATTTTTATCGCCAAATCAAAATTATTTTCTTTGTTTTTGATCTTATCGTTTAATAAATAAATATGTTTATTTATATATATATTTAAATTGTTATTTATATACTGCATATATACATTAATATTAAATAATGTATAAATATACTTTATAGTTCTGACTGAATTATCCAACACTAAATTTTGTGACTAGTATTATCCTTTTCTTCTAAAAATATATCTACGTATTTTGTAATTTTTGATATAAAAAAGTTAATTAGAAGGCATTCTATATATTCAAAACACTTAAAATAATTTTGCATACTGCATATTATTTCTGCTTTTTTATTCTTAGTAAAATTATCTACAGCTCTAATAGTGAGCATAATTTATAGTCATTCGGGATATTTTCAATGAGACTAAATTTTTGCTTCATATCTACTTGATTCTATAGGATAAATTGGCTTTCGTTATATATTCATTATACATGAATAAAAATCATACTCTCAAAGCCATTGTTGCTCATTGTTCCATTTTCAAGTCTAACGTGTCAACCGCTATATACTATTTTCATGAACCCTAATGTTGCGATAATTTTTGGTTGTTGAAAGGAGGCATAAAAGGTATTTTCATTTCTTTTTTATAGTTTTATTCTCTCGCTTATATCGATCAAGAAAATGCTTTTTATTGTTTCAATATAAAAAAGATTTGAAATGAGAAAAACTTACAGTATTTGAGAATTTTCACTCAAGTGAAAAATAATAAATTATTATAAATCAATATATTATCTTATAAAGCTGTATTCATATTTGAGAATTGAACACTAAAATATAAAGATATAAAAATAATATTATAATAAAAGGTATTTTTTCTTCTCTACCCATTATGCTCAACAACCCATGTGAGGGGAAAGGGGTATTTCTCATAATTTTAACGCTTCGAATCTATGCAATATTTTACAGTAAAATTTTTCCTTTATTGAAACTTCAAAAAGAAGATTAAAGAGTACTTATACAATGATGAAGTAAAGGGGCGAAAACGGAAAATTATTGATAACTGAAGAAAATAATAATATTTTTTTTCAAAAGGTGTTGACCTAATGGAAAGTCAACCGTATGTTCCCTTCACTTTCTACAAATTAGATAGTGTGCAAACTAGATAGCTTGTGTGAGAGCGCGTAGCTCAGCTGGTAGAGCAACTGACTTTTAATCAGTAGGTCCAGGGTTCGAATCCCTGCGCGCTCACCAAATTTAAGTAATATCAATAGGCTATAAAAAGTTTAAGAATCTTTTTTGTTTTGATTCTTTTTGAAGTTTTTATTGATTCTATAGCCTGTCATTTTCTATCAGCTGTTTTAGAATAGAGCAGTGCTATGCTGTCTCCATTTTCAACAAACTTGCGGATAGGGTTGTACCTGCGTTGGCAGCACATGCGGTTTCTAATTTTCTCAATCCATAGGTGGTTTTTTAATACCCACTGCATTACATGATTCGCAAAACAGTTGCTAAAATCACCACTTATTCACACTTATATTATGAAATGAATTTTCTATAAGATGTTGATTTGTTTAAATTTTAATCTTTTTAACATCTAGTATAGTACATTTATTTTGTATGAAAACCATAAAAAGGTTAACAATACGTTAATTTCTTGATAGAAGGGGCCAATTCAAGAGTGGTATATGCGTGAGGGGAATCATTTAAAAACGTAAATTCTTCCGTTGCGTACAAAAAGCGTGACGTGGTTTTTACAAGTAGTACTTAACAGAAATAAGTGGACTGAATAGATGCCTTCAAATAGAAAAAAGAAAATTACTTTTATGATTAAACCAACACTTCAATTGTTTTCTATGATCGTCATTTCTCAGTCACTGGTATCTTGTTGCGCAAGCCAAACTATGAATTTTTCAATAAAAGATTCCTATCATAATAAACCAATTAACGTAAACACTTCTGTACTACCTCAACAAGTCTCCAATAAGAAGAATCAATCGGAAGAAAAAAAGCGTGGACGAGCGATTGTTGGTAAACCTTATCAAATAAAAGGAAAGTGGTATTATCCTCAAAGTGATCCAACTTATAAACGTGTTGGCGAAGCATCATGGTATGGTTCAGATTTTCATGGACGTTTAACTGCCAATGGTGAAATTTATGACATGAATCTTTTGACTGCTGCTCATCCTACAATGCCTTTACCTAGTTATGCTCGTGTTACTAATTTGAAAAATGGATCTTCAATCGTTGTTAGAGTGAATGATCGCGGACCTTTTATGAAAGACAGAATCATTGATTTATCAAAGCAAGCTGCGGCAATATTGGGGTATGTAGATAGGGGGGTCGCAGATGTTAAAGTAGAATATATTGCTGAAGCACCTGTTGGCTATTATGATGGTGCATATTTAATGTCCTCTTATACTCCTGGAAATGCTGCCCCATATTCATTAGCGTCGGAAAATATTGCGAAAAAAAGAGAAACTGTTTTGTTAAAAGAGCAGCGCAATACAAGGAACAAAAAAGACTTAGCTAAAGCTGCTGCTGTTGAACAAGAACAACGTAATAAAACTGTTGCAGTTAAATTGCCAGAAATTGGTCCTATCATGGTTGATAAGCCGATACCATTCGATCAAGTTGCTTCTATAAATAAGCTAAACAAAAAAACAAAGGTTAATTGGCTACAACTGTTTTAAGAAAAAATGCATTGATTTTTTATCTATATAATTTTCTAGTAAAAAAGGTAAGAAATTACGGATTTAGTGTAGGATTTTTATCTTAAAGCGCTTTGTCCTTTTCAAAAAGCATGGTTGGGTTCTATTATTATAAATTCAGTACGGCCTTTTCACTCCATTGCTGGTCTATTCGTCGTTTTATGATATTGCTTGCTTAATAAAGCGCGTACTTTTCTTGCTGTAATAGCTTTTGCTAGACGAAGGTAAATTATTGTGTCAGTCTGTTTGTGTAATCTCTAAAACAACTTGTACAATCGATTTGAGAGGAATAAAAAGCTTAACAAGTAAAAAAATATTTTATTTTGATTCGGCTTTGCATCTTTCTAAAGTATCTACGGTAATATCTTATGAAAAGATTATGCATTATCTCATGCTTTTGTTTATCATGTTCTTTAATGGAGTAAGTTCCCTCACGAAAAACAGAGCGTCTCAAACAAAATACACTTACATTGCCAATTCATGGACTTATTTAAAAGAGACATACTTTAACACGCTACAAGCCTATTTTGCGACAGCGCCTGTGAATGGTATAACTGTTAACGCCTTTAGACATCAGCATCTTTACTCTTATGAAGATATAAATCGACACCATCATACACTTTGCAAATCCCCAATGTTTTGTGCGATAATTCTTAACACTTGAGAGGTTTATAAGAAGTATTTTTACTCTCTTTTTTAATAATTTTTATCCATATACGAACCCTACTTATGACCCGTAAGTAAGCGATTTTTAATGAATTCAATATGAGAAGAGGAGATGAGAGAATCTTACAGTATTTTGAGTTAGCTTCAATTTTAAAATGATAATTTATCATAACAAATCAAAATACTATCAATAAAAATAGGAAAAAATCTTTTGTCTCTCATACATTTAAAATGTTAAATTGAACCTACATGGAAGATAAAAAACGTGTCATATTATATATTCTAAAGCTAAATGAAAATAAAATCTTTTTATGAGTTGTAAATAATTCCTCAATTTTCAGAAATCAAAAAGTTTTTTCCTATATAAGATTCTTTATGTTGATCTTTGGGATGGGAGGAGCAGCTATGTATACAGCATTAAGGATCTTATTGATATTATGGGGAGTATTGGCATTTGATATGTGGGGGAGAGCACAAGATTTTCAAACTCCCGCATCACAACTGTTATTACTCGATGATGATACAGAGACAATACTTTATGAAAAACAAAGTGATATTCCTTTTTTTCCTGCTTCATTAGTAAAATTGATGACAGCAGAAGTTGTATTTCATCAATTAAAAAAAGGATTATTAAAAAGTACGCAGAAATTCAAGGTCAGTGAAAATGCTTGGCGCAAAGGTGGAGCACCTTCCGGTACAACCACTATGTTTGCAAAGATAAAGACAGAAATCAGTGTTTCTGATCTTTTACGTGGTTTAATTATTGTGAATGGAAATGATGCTGCTATTATTCTTGCTGAAGGAATATCAGGACATGAAGATCATTTTGTAAAACTGATGAATCAGCGCGCAAAAATAATCGGATTATCTCAGAGTCATTTTGTTAATGCTACAGGGCTACCGGAAGAGGGACAATTTGTAACTGTGCGTGATATGATTATATTAGCACGTCATATTGTTCAGAAATATCCGGATTATTATGCACTTTATTGTGAGCCTCATTTTACATGGAATAATATTTTTCAACGTAATAAAAACCCTCTTATTTCTAAGGAAATTGGTGTAGAAGGATTTGGTTTTGGCTACAGTGAAAAAGAAGGTTTTTCAATGGTTGCCACCATTTCTAAAAATCATCGACGTCTTTTTTTAGCAATCAATGGTTTGCAAGATGGTAAAAAATATACAAAAGAAATAGAACGCATTCTTCAATGGGGGATGACGGCATTTGATCTCAAAACAATTTTCACAAAAGAAGAAACGGTTGGTCTTGCTTCTGTTTATGGTGGAAAGAAAAGTTTTGTCCCACTTATTGTCAAAAAACCGATAAGTTTTATGCTTTCCAATGAAAAAGAAGTTAATGTTAAAGCAAAAATTAAATATCATGGTCCATTGAAAGCCCCCATCGTTTCTGGGCAATCAGTTGGTGTTATTCAAATTTTAGAAGATAAAAAGGTTCTTCTGGAAAAACCAGTTTTTGCCGGAATGAATATTCAGGAAGGAAGTTTCTTTGCAAAAGTAAAAAATGCATTCTATGAAATAACAATTGGATGGTTACGGAAATATTTGTAGTTACGCGCTAATAAGGTTAAGGTCATACGTGTCAGGTTATTTTATTACATTCGAAGGAGGGGAGGGGGTAGGAAAAACGGTGCAGATTTCTTTACTTGCTGAGTCTCTCTCTCACCAAGGTTATGATGTTGTTACAACACGAGAACCAGGAGGAACGCCAGGAGCAGAAGCAATCCGGCATATTTTGTTGTCGGGGCAGGCGCGACAGTATGGACCGTTGATTGAAGCTGTTTTGTTTACAGCTGCACGCGTCGACCATTTTCATGAAGTTATTGCACCTTCTTTGCAAAAAGGTAAAATCGTTTTATGTGACCGCTTTATTGATTCTACACGCGTTTATCAAGGACTCAATAATAGAGTCAGTTCTTCTCTTCTTTCTGTTTTAGAGTGTATTGCGCTCAATGGTATTTTGCCTCATTTAACATTTTTATTAGATATGCCAGCAATGTGTGGTATGAAGCGTGCAAATTTACGAAGAAAAAAAACAGAAGAAATTGATTATTTTGAAAAAGATCAGTTGGAAATTCAAGAACAAAGACGTAAGGCTTTTCTTCAATTGGCCAAACAAGAACCCCATAGATTTCGAGTCATTGATGCCACTGGCTCAGTGGAAGCTATTGCTCATCAAATAAAAAATATTTGTCATCAGGTATTGTTGGATCAGCTTTCATGAGTAATTTAAATACCTTACGCCAATATGATGATATTGATACAATTTTATCACCATCCCAGAACAATGTTATCTTTGGTCATGAGGATGTGCGTCATTTTTTGACACAAATGCTTAAAGAAGAGCGTTTGCATCATGCATTATTATTTGAAGGAGAATACGGGATTGGAAAGGCTACATTAGCCTTTCATCTTGCTTGGAACATTTTAAGTTTTCAACAGAGTTCTTTCTTCAAACCCGATCCTTATTCTACCCCATGGCGCCAAATTACACAAGGAAGTCACCCTAGTCTTTTGTATATTTCACGTCGATTTGATGTGAAAACGCAAAAGTTTAAAACAGGAATACTCGTTGATGATATCCGTGATATTATGCATTTTTTAAGTCGAACATCGCAAGATAATGGATGGCGTATTGTTATTATTGATTCTGCAGATGATATGAATAGAAATGCAGCAAATGCAATTCTCAAAATACTTGAAGAACCACCTACAAAAACGTTATTTGTTATTATCGCACATTCTTCAGGAAAATTGCTTCCAACAATCCATTCACGGTGTCAAAAAATTTCTTTTCGTCCGTTGAATAACGATGAAATGAAAAAAGTTATTATACATATTTTCGCCGATCAGGATTTACCTGATGAAAAAACAATTGAAATGATTATTAAAAAATCTAAAGGAAGCCCTCGAAAAGCCGCTTTACTTATTTGCCATGGCGGTCTTGAAATTATTAAAACAATTGATGCTCTCCTAGAGAAACCTGTTTGTAACGCAACAATTGTACATACTCTTGCACAAACATTTTCATCTGCTTCTTCTACATTCCAATTTCAACAATTTTGTGATGAAATTCTTAATAAAATTCAAAAAAAAGCTATCATGCTCGTTGAAAAGGGAGACTTATTTCTCTCAAAAAAATATGCGGAAAAATGGCAGGAGATTCATCAAGAAATAGAGGAAATACAACTGTTTAATCTCGATAAAAAGCAGTTTGTTATTAACTTACTTTTTAAAGTTCATAAGATCATTCATGAGAATTAGTTTTTCCGTGACAATGCGATGAACAAGCGTTATGTCATTATATCTTCTATTTATAGCGTTTTACAACGAGTATGACATGCGTGACACATATTACATAACAACTCCCATTTTTTATCCTAATGGTGCTCCACATATTGGACATGCTTATAGTGCCATTGCAAGCGATGTTTTAGCCCGCTTTCAACGGTTAAACGGAAAAAATGTATTTTTTCTTTCTGGTACAGATGAGCATGGTCTCAAGATGCAACAAACCGCAGCTGCATTAGGCATGACACCTCAGCAACTTGCAGATCGTAATAGTGCGGTGTTTCAAAAAATGCTTGCAGTATTAAATTGTTCTAACGATGATTTTATCCGTACGACAGAAGAACGCCATTATCAAGCTTGTCAAGAAATTTGGAAAAAGATGGAAGCAAATGGCGATATTTATCTCGGTCGTTATACGGGGTGGTATTCGGTTCGCCAAGAAGCCTATTATGAAGAAAAAGATACGGAAATTGGAGCAGACAACATCCGTCGTGAGAAAGAATTAGGCTCTCCAGTTGAATGGAATGAAGAAGAAAGTTATTTTTTTAGACTTTCTCATTATGAAAAGGCTCTTCTTGAATATTATGAAAAACATCCTGATTTTATTGCTCCATTTGAGCGGCGTAATGAAATTATAAGTTTTATCAAATCAGGTTTAAAAGATATCTCTATTTCACGCGCAAGTTTTAACTGGGGAATTGCTGTTCCTGAGAATCCAAAGCACGTGATGTATGTCTGGGTTGATGCGCTTACAAATTATCTATCAGCAATAGGTTTTTTCAATGAAAATTCAAAAAAACGTGATTTTTGGCCTGCAAATACGCATATTATTGGTAAGGATATTATTCGTTTTCATGCAGTCTATTGGCCGGCATTTTTAATGTCTGCTGGAATTGAATTGCCTAAAAATATTTTTGCACATGGTTTTTTACTTAATCGTGGTGCAAAAATGTCAAAATCTATTGGAAATGTCGTTGATCCTTTTGAAATGGTTGATCATTATGGTCTTGATCAGGTCCGTTATTTCCTTCTCCGTGAAGTGCCATTCGGACAAGATGGTAGTTATAGTCATGAAAGCCTTGTGAACCGTATTAATGCTGATCTTGCTAACGATCTTGGTAATTTAGCACAGCGCTGTTTGTCTATGATTGCCAAAAATTGTAATGCACAAGTCCCGAAACCAGCTTCATTTTTAGCTCAAGATAAACAGCTTTTAGAACAATCTCTTCAAGTACTTGAAACTGTACACCAAGCTATGTCTTCTTATAGTATGCATTTAGCACTTTCAGCTATTTTTTCAATTGTAGCAGATGCCAATCGCTATTTTGCCAACGAACAACCTTGGAGTTTACGTAAAAACGATCGAGAACGATTTTCTACAGTTCTTTATATAACTGTAGAAATCTTGCGGAGAATAGGAATTATGCTTTTGCCTTTCATACCCCAATCAGCAACGAAACTTCTTGATAGCCTTGCAGTTGCTGAAGATGATCGGTTATTGTATCATATAAGTCATTCAAAAATTCAAGAAGGGCTTGATCTTCCACCACCAGAACCAATTTTTCCTCGTTATATCTTGAAGAAAGAAGACACTCATCATGTTGATTGATACACATTGTCATCTTGATTTTGAAGACTTTTCACAAGATTTGGATAATGTTATCCAACGGGCTTTAGATGCTGACGTTAAACGTATGATAACAATTTCAACCCATGTTCATAAGTTAGATAAACTGTTAGCCATTGCGCAAAGCTATGATCAAGTCTTTTGTTCCGTTGGAACACACCCCAATCACGCGCATGAAGAACAAAATATTACAGCGGAAGAGCTTATACAGCTCTCGAATCACCCTAAAATTGTTGCGTTTGGGGAAGGGGGCCTTGATTATCATTATGATTACTCTACACCAGAAGAGCAAAAGAAAGTTTTTCAAGAACATATCATTGCTTCTCGAGAAACACAGATTCCTCTTGTTATACATTCACGCAATGCCGATATCGATATGGAGAAAATATTACGTGAACAGATAAAAGAAGGAGCTTTTCCCTTTATCCTTCATTGTTATTCGTCTGGAATGCAACTTGCTCGTGCTGGAATTGAACTTGGTGGTTATATTTCTTTTTCAGGTATTCTTACTTTTAAAAACGCACTTGAAATCCGTGAAATAGCAAAAATTGTGCCCCATGAGCATTTGTTAGTGGAAACAGATGCTCCATTCTTAGCACCTAGTCCCCATCGGGGAAAAACAAATGAACCATCTTTTGTATGTTATACAGCAGCTGTTTTGGCTGAAACAATTGGCTTAAGCATTGAAGAAATAGCTCAAATAACAACGCGTAATGCTTTTCGTTTATTTAGCAAAATGAAATAAGGCAAAAGATATGTGTGATCAATACCGATTTACAATATTAGGTTGTGGTCCTTCTCCAGGAGTGCCAAGACCTAATGGTGATTGGGGAACATGTGATCCGAATAA